>JASJGP010000321.1:0-11441 GCA_033791485.1 Desulfobacterales bacterium
TTCTCTGCAATAATCATTGTTTCTTTTATGTTTGGGCCGGTCTGCATTCCGTCTCTGTGAATGTCAGTAAAATTTATTGCCGCAACACCACAATCTTCAAATTGTCTTGCCAGATCAACAGCCTTAATCTTTGTGGTTTCAGTCCACCCTTCTATTGCCACCATTCCATTTCGTGCGTCTATTCCGACAACAATCCGACCTGGAAATTCTTTACAGGCATCTTTCACAAGTTTTGGGTTTTTAATTGCTTCCGTACCGATGATAACTCTTTTTGCACCAAGATCAATAAACATTCTTATTGTCTTATTGTCCCTGATCCCACCACCCACTTGTACACCAGCTTTTACATTTTCAATTATTTTTTTGATGGAATTT
This sequence comes from Desulfobacterales bacterium, assembly GCA_033791485.1. Lineage (GTDB taxonomy): Bacteria > Desulfobacterota > Desulfobacteria > Desulfobacterales > JAUWMJ01 > JAUWMJ01. The sequence goes on from JASJGP010000321.1 coordinate 376, forward strand.
AAATTTTGAGGACTTTTTTCAAAAGCGCCATCAAGATCAATTACATGAATTAATTCGGCTCCCTCACCATCCCATTTTATTGCCATCTTTACAGGATCATTGGAAAAAATGGTTTCTTCATCCTTTCGTCCCTGAAGAAGGCGCACACATCTGCCATTTTTAATATCTACTGCCGGTATGATAATCATTTGTTTGGAAATGTGCTAAGGATATCTTCAAAACCGTTTGTAGCCATCTCATCAGCGGTAATCCAGCTCGCCTTTCTTTTAATAAATTTCTTTAATTTAAAAAGGTTTTCACTTAAAGAACGTTGTGTTTCATCAAAATGACCCGACCAGATAATGCGACCACCTTTTGTACTTATAAGATGAATCCCAAATGCAACAGAGGCCGGTGATTTAACAGAATATCGATTTCCAACCCGCTCCTTGTACCGGTAAATATATCCTGCTATAACCGCATCAGCGTTATATTCACGCCCTTTTTTAACAATGAGTTTGCGTTCAGAAAATGTTTGTTCTTCGCTAACCAGGCTGGAAGTAACTATTTTATATCTTTTTCTGCTTTTTAAGTTGGAAACCAGGCTGTTGGTAAGTCTCTCTGCGGCATCTACAGGCACCCTGCCGGTTATAAAAACCCTGCCACACACCGGACATCTGACACTTGCATCCTGGCCATATATCATAGTCATATCTTTAAAAGGCAACACAAGGATCTTTTCTGTTCCCGATAAATTATAATCTGATTCAGGGGTGGTTTCTTTTGACATGCAGCCTGATAAAATTATAACCGCTAAGATGACTGCTATGTATATATTACAATTTTCCCTTAGTGGATTGAACATCTGCAATCCTTTTATCTGTTGAAGTCGCCTGGTCCAAAGCCCTTGCTGTTGCTTTAAATATTGATTCAATGATATGATGTTCATTATCACCATAAAGCACGTTAATATGCAGGTTCATGCCACCATTAACTGTAAATGCCCTGAAAAATTCTTTTGCAAGTGATATATCAAAATGAACACCTGAACTCGAAGTCCCCGTAACATTATAAACCAGAAAAGGACGCTTTGACATATCAACGGTTACGGCAGTCAGTGCATCATCCATTGGTGTAACCGCATGCCCATATCTTATTATTCCCTTTCTTTCGCCAAGGGCCTTGTTAAAGGCATCACCTAATACCAGTCCTATATCCTCTACTGTGTGGTGAAAATCAACTTCAAGGTCTCCCTTTGCATCTATTGATAAATCAAAGAAACCATGTAGTGCAAAAAGCGTCAGCATATGATCAAAAAAGCCAATCCCTGTAGATATATCTTGCTTTCCCTTTCCGTCAATATTCAATTCAATACTTATTTTGGTTTCTCTTGTGTTTCTTTTTACTGAAGATATTCGTTCCATAGCATTAAAACCTTTATAACTTATTGAAATAATAAATCTACCTTATATTTTAATATTCAGTTCGTACAACAATTTTCCATAGTAAGTCAAGCCATCTTTTTCTATTCCATTAGAGATCTTTGATAAATATTCCAAAATAAGCATTCAGGTGATCAAGCACCCAGACGTTTGAGTGCCTGATTATTTGAATGCGTCTTTTCAAAGCTTTACAATGTTTAAAATTTTTTTTTATTTTATTTGCCTGCGCATACCATTTCTTAGTCAATGGGAAAGTAGAAAACACGAAATATAGTTGACAGAATTTATATTATATTCGATAATTATTTATTCTTATAGTAAGGAACCACGCCATGGAATACAATATTTTGGTTGTTGACGATCATAAGATTATTCGTGATATGTTGGAAAATACCCTTTCCCGTGAATCTTATACTGTTCATTGCGCCGATTCCGCAAAAGAGGCTCTTAAAATTCTGTCACAAGAACCGATTGACGTAGTTATTTCAGATGAAGTAATGCCTGGAATGACGGGAACCCAGTTTCTCGCTGTTGTGCGAAAAGTTTATCCTGATACAATCCGTATAATTCTTACCGGACATGCAAGTCTTGAATCAGCAATGCATGCCATTAATGAAGGAGAAATCTATCGGTTTTTTACCAAGCCATGTAATCTTGTCGATCTATCAGTAACAATTAGACAGGCATTGCAACAAAAAGATCTAAAAAAAGAAAACAAACGTTTGGCAAAAATCGTTGAACAGCAATCTTATTCTATTAAAAAGATTGAAAAAAAATATCCGGGGATAACTAAAGTAAAAAGAGATTCCGGAGGAGCAATTATCATTGATGATAATGACTGAAATTTAATTTTACTATTAACCGCCCGTCCAGGTCGCCCTCTTAATTCCCCTTAGTGTTCACGAAGAAAGAAATTAGAAAAAAGCATCGGTAAGTGGAGATGAGGGGAATCGAACCCCTGGCCTCAGCATTGCGAACGCTGCGCTCTCCCAACTGAGCTACATCCCCACATACAAGCATAATTAACAAATTGTAGATAACCAGTCAATTTAAATCTTGATGGTGTCTTAAAAAGTCCCATCTTACCTTTGGAACATGGAAGATAAATATGAACCACAAAATTATATTAAATGATGCCTTTAAACGCTTTACACTTGATCAGGATAAAATTCTGCCACCTGAAGAGACTGTCAAACTATTTAAAGATAAATTAAATAAAATTGATCTGGACATTCTAAAAGATACAGTAAGAATTGATAACGGCAGACTCAATATCCCGGTATTCATCAGTTACTGCGGCCAGGATGCTAAAAATGTTACAGGCGGTAAAAAACAGATGGGAAAAGGAGCTACACCCCAGCAGGCTGAAGCAAGTGCTGTAATGGAACTTGTTGAAAGATTTAGTCTTTTTAGTTTTAAATCAAATCCGGACAACTTTATTATAGAAAAGTATCGTAATATTAAAGACAAAGCCATTGATTTTCAAATGATAGCCCAGTCTGTTCATGATGAAAATAAAGATCCAAATTTGACGCAAAAGATATTTGAAGATATTCCTTTAAAATGGACATGGGCTACCAATCTAACACGAAACACGGAAGTCCTTATTCCTTTTGACTGGTTTTTCAATATTAATGAATTCAACGGCTCCTGCGCTGGAAACTGCGCGGAAGAGGCCATTTGTCAGGGTATTTGTGAAATCGTTGAAAGACATACATCATCCATAATCAGTCAGAACAGAATAAATCTTCCTGAAATCAATCCTGATTCATCAACAGATCCCCTTGTCGTGGAGATGTTAGCAAAATACCAAAATGCCGGAATTAAATTACACATTACCGATTTCACCCTTGATATGGGCATACCTTCTATTGGTATTCTGGCCTATGATCCGTCAACTTTTCCTGATAAAAGTGAAATTGTCTGGACAGCAGGTACAACTCCGAATCCTCAAAAAGCTCTAAGTCGTGCACTTACAGAAGTTGCCCAGCTTGCCGGTGATTTTAATACAGGCTCCTGTTATGAAGCCAGCGGCCTTCCAAAATTTAATAACATCGAAGATGCCGGTTTTATTATGAATCCTGAAAAAATAGTTGATATTACCATCCTGCCGGATCTTTCTGATGATAATATTAAACTTGAAGTTCAAAGTTGCATTTCTTCGCTGGCTGATAAAGGCATGGATGTTATTGTCGTAAATACAATGCACCCATTGCTTAAGATACCAGTTTTTTATATAATCATTCCAGGTGCACATTTCAGAGAACGTGCTCATGGCGCAGATGTTGGAATGTTTGCATCCAAACTCCTAACGGAAAACAGCGACCCGGAATATGCCATCAATAAGCTAATTAAAATTAAAGAATTACTTCCTGAAAAATATTATATAAGCTTTTACCTTGGCCAATGCTTTCTATCTGTCGATAAACCGATAACAGCTCTCGATTATTTTACAGCTTCTATCAGCCAAAACCCTGCTAAACAGGATATTGCAAGTATTTATTCCTACATGGGAATATGCTTTAAAGATATGGGGGAATATCAAAAAGCGCTCCTTGCGCTTCAAGAAGGTGAAAGTTATGATAAAGAAAGGACAGATATTTATAACCTGATGGGATTTTGCTACTTTAAATTAAAAGAACACCAAAAAGCTGTTGACAGCTTTAAAAAAGTTCTCAAACTTGACCCTGGCTCTGCAATCGACTATGCCAATATTGCGTCAAATTATCGTGATATGGGTAACATTGAGAAAGCAATTGAATACTACTTAATGGCCCTTGGGCTTGACCCTTCAATTGATTTTGCAAGAGAAAGTCTTGAGAAACTGCAATGATCAGATAATACTATTCTTTAGATAAATCTTCGCAACCATGGTTTGGCTTCTTCAAATCTCCCGAATTTCTACTTTATAATTTCAAGTTTCAAGCCGTGAACGGCTACGCAATGACAATACTTCTTTTACTTTGTTAATTCAATTTCTCCTTTCATCCTCATTATTTTATCATTTATTTTGGGTATGTTCTTCATGATTTCGGCAAGAATTTGATGTGTCTTTTTTTTGTCAACCTTCTTAGTGTTTATCCCTTCATTTAGCCTGGAAAGATTATCTGCATAGTTGTTAAACCCGCGAAGAAGCTCCTGATCTAAAACACCTGATACGACGTCAACAAGTTTAATAAGATATTTAAACTTCACATTCTCTTTGTAATCATTTAAATGGAAAATAACGGACTTTTCCGTTTCGCGTTTCATCCGTCGTATTCCGCTCTTTAATGCTTTAAGTTCATCTGAATTATTGTCTGAAATCGGTTTTTGTATTATTCTTTTAAATATTCTGATAACTGATAAAAACCCAAGCTTCATTACTGCTTCGGTTTTAATCTTTGCTGAATAACGAATGAAAGTGATTACAGGCGGTATTTTGAGCCTGCTTGCCTCTTTAATTGAATCCATATCCGGCATTTTTATCTGCCTTTGCTCTTTCTTAATACTTTTTGTTAGCTGCAACATATTCAGCACGCTGTCATATTCTGCAAGAGCTTCTTCAATAACGGCCTCATATCCTCGGAAAACGGATTTAAAATCGTCGTATATCTTTTTTTCCATTTCCCGGGCGAACCCAATCACTTCGGGTGTCAAATTTTCAACAACTGATGTATCCAGAGCTTGCTTAAATTCCTGAAATACCAGGTAAAGGGTGTTCAAAAAACCGGAACTTTTCAAATTTTCTTCATATTTCCTGTAAGACACTTTATAGTTTCTGATAAACCCGATGATATCACCCAGGACATCTGATGACCGTGTATCAAAAAACCGATTTACATCTCTTTTAATTTCATTTTTAATCTTTGGCACTGCGCCCGAAATCGTATTATTTACCATGGACTTTATCTTGTCCATTCCTTCCTGATGCCTATTTATTCTTTTAATAATCTCAGTAGTCTCAGATGCATCCCTTTCAAGAAAACCCGCAGTAATTCCGGCCCATCTCATAATATCTGATAAAATTAGATCATGACGTTCAATATAATTTTTCAAAAGCAAAGAATAACGTTTTTGCCCGAGCATACGTTCAAAAGAATATTTAAATCGCTCGGTTTCCTTGTCTGAAAAATCAACAAATCCGGTTTCGTTTTGCCACTGTGCAAATCTCATTTTGTCTTTTTGAGGCAAGTTTTTATTAATCGTTTTAAACAGATTATAAAGTGCTGAAAAAGAATATATCTCTTGAACAGGTTTAATTGCGGAAATTTCTTCTTTTACTTTCTCAGCAAGATTTTTCTTATTTTCAACTGATTCATGTTCACTGAAATCACAGTTTAATACAAATAAAAAGTTATCCATGATCCTCATGCTTTTTATCATTGATAAAAACCTGATATCAGCCTGACGTAATCCTGTTCTGCTGCTTACAACATATATAATTAAATGCGTTGAAAATAAGTAATCCTGAATCATGGCAATATGAAGAGGGTTTGAAGAATCGCTTCCCTGGCAGTCTGCAATCTCGATATTAACACCTATGGCATTTGAATTAATTTTAAGGAGTACATCTTTCAAGTAAACTGCCAGCACTTCATCGCCTACAAAATCCTTGTGCTTTTGGAACAGATTACCTTTATATTCTCTTGTTTTATTATTTGATGAAAGTTCATCCTTAACTCTGTCATAACCTTTAAGATAAAAAGATATCAGAACAATGTTTGCATTGCGTCGACCATTTGTAATTATTTGTTCGGCGTTTAATTCGCCAATGGCTTTTTGAATGCTCATGCGATCTTTTTTTTGCCTTATGTTAAATTTTCCACCTTTTGATTGCAATTTCAAAGAAGGAAACATTTCCAGAGATTTCTCTATTTCAGAGTTAACCTCACCCCACGATTTAAAATAAAGTTTTGCCTCCGAGTGTTTTCCGGCTTGTATCCTTGTAACAATGGATGTAACCACTCCGGCGCCACGTTTTAAATAATCACCACCAAACAGTGCATTCAAGAACGTACTTTTGCCAGATTTTATAGGACCAACAACGGCAATGCGAATAATATCTTCTCCTAATCTTTTGCGCAGGCTCTTGCACGACTTTTCCCAGTCAACAATGATGTTATCCGCTGAATCCTGAGTTGCTTTTGCAGTTGAAATTAAAGTCGAAATATCAGAATTAATCCGGAAAAGGTCTTTTCTGATTCTTGTATATTCTTTTTTGTAAGCCTTCACAGATTCAGAGTTCACCGTTGCATGTTACCTTTCTTTTTCGAAAATTTTTTAAAATTTATTTAATAGAACATAATAGCTTGTAAATTTTAATCTTTTATGATATGAAAATCTTAATTGACTAAAAGCGGGGCAGCAGGCCTTGAAGTACAATTTTCTTGATTGAACGAAGTTGAAAGGAAAGATAAATTTATGTCGGAAAAACATCCTGAATGTCCACTATATAACCCATTAAATTGCAAAGAATATTACAATCCCAAACTATGTGCGTTTGTAAGAAAGGATAAGGTTTGCCTTAAAAAAAAGAAACCAAAGCCAAAAACAAAGAATAAATAAACGTCTCATGCATTACCTGCCTTATCAGAAAGCAGGTTCGGATCAATCCCCATTCTTTTAACTGCTTCCGCCCAGCGTGTTTCGACTGAAACATTAAAAATCACCTCATTAAAAGCAGGAAATGTCAGCCAGGCATTTTGCCTTATTTCCGACTCGAGCTGGTTCGGCCCCCAACCAGCACACCCTAACGCTATAATAAATGATTCAGGTCCTTTGTCTGCAGCTAATGATATGATAATGTCCTTTGTGTTGCTCATTGCAAGGGAAGGCGTAATCATAAAACAAGATGCCCAGTCAAAAGGTGTACTATGAAGCACGAAGATTTCTCCTGTATGAACAGGGCCTCCAAAATGTACAGGTATTAATTCTGCCTTTTTTTTATGTTCTATTTTGAGCTCTTTAAAAATATCTTTTCCGGACAATGAGGGGTGGACCCTGTTTATAACGATTCCTACCGCACCATCTGAATTATGTTCGCAAATACATGTAACCGTCTGAGAAAAATTTGGATCAGACAAACCAGGCATTGCCATAAGAAACTGCCCTTTAAGATTCGTCTGTTTTGTATCTTCCATGTCTATCGCCATTTATGCTTTTATCGTTTCGTCTTATTCTTCTGAAACATCTTTGATATCAAGAAGCTCATATAGTTTTAACTCTCCAAGCGATTTATTAATTTTACGAACTTTCAATCTGGCACCCGCATCTTTTCTCGTATTGTCGCCTATGATAATACCGTTCGGATAAGATTTTGTAAACTCTTGCATTCTGAATACAGTATTGACTGCGTCACCAATTACAGTGTAATCCATCTTCTTTTCAAAACCGATATTACCTACTACTACTTCACCGGTATGAATACTTATTCCGATGTTGACCGATGTTCCCAGTTCCTTTTCAAAGTTATTGTTCACCTCTTTGATTGAATCTTTCATCTCAAGTGCTGCCATCAGCGCATTATCTGCATCCTTTATACTTGAAACAGGAGCGCCAAAAATAGCAAGAAATCCATCACCCAGATATTTATCAACTATGCCGTTATACTTAAACACGATATTTCCCATAACTGAAAAAAAACTGTTTAACAAAAATACGGTCTTTTGTGGCCCCATTTCCATAGCAAGTTCTGTAAATCCCCTTATATCAAGATTTAATAAAGTAAGCTTCTTAAATTCTTCAACAAGGCCCTTTCCGGTCTCTTCACCGTCGATTATTGTTTCCAGAACCTCTTTGGGTACAAATTTCTGAAACATTCGCCTTATACTTCGCTCATGATCGGCCATGGAAACTTTTTCTTTATACAAACGGGCATTTTCTATTGCAATACTTACCGAAGCTGCAATCGATTGCAAAAGATCTTCATCACTTAAGCTGAATCCACCCTTCTTTTTATTAAGTACTTGAATCACTCCCAGAACTTTACCCTGAGAAATCATTGGCACACACAACACAGTTTTTGTCTTAAACCCCGTATGTTTATCAACACCGGCAAAGAAGTGCGGTGATTCCTTTGTATCATTCACAATGATCGATTCACCACTGGCGGCAACGTGACCGGCAATTCCCTGTCCAATTTTAAGTCTGAATTTTTTCCTGATTTTAACTTTAACATTAAATGCAACTGCGAGCTCAAGCTCTTCATTATCAAGGAAAAGCAATGAACCGGCTTCCACGTTCATGATTACCCTAATCATATCCATTGTATATTTTAAAACCTTGCTGATATCAAAAGTCGATGACGCAAGAGCTCTTCCGATCTGCTTAATTGAGTCGAGTTCCTGATTCCTCTTTAAGACTGATGCCGTTAGCCTGCTGCGTTCAATTGCAATCGAAAGCCCATTAGCAACCCACTCAACGACATTTTGAACATTATAAAAAATATCCGGTTTTTTTGCATAGAGGGCCAGTATACCTGTTACTACACTATCCGTTTTTAAAGGTGTTATAAGACAGGAACCACCAATACTTTCCGCAAATAATTCCTTTTCAAGTTTATTTGAAACATTGCCTATGCTATCTATTTCAGGTTCTTCTTCGGACAAATTTTTATCGTCCACAATTATGGTACTTTCTTGTTTCAGAACCTTTTCAATTACACTTCCTTTTGGGGAGTAATAGTCACCTTTTGAAATACTCGTTGGGCCGGTTGCCATTAAATCAGAGACTGTCAGATACCCGGGCATGTTTTCATCCTGTGTCATCACAACTGCAATATCAAAAGCTACAACGGTGTGGATTTCGTTTAATATTGCCTGAACAAGTTCACTGTCCCTGAAACTTGAATTAATAACCTTGAAAATCTTTTCAATAGATTTTAGCTGGAGTGATCCCTGCTCGTTCTCTTTTAAAAGACGAATGTTTTCATATGTGAAAGCAGCGTTGCTCAAAAGAGGGGTCAGAACTTCAATGTCGTCTTGAGAGTACTCTTTATGATCATCTTTTCGCGAAAGTGTAAGTACCCCTATTATGGCCTTGCTGGTTTTAATCGGCATGCAGACAAATGATTTTGTTCCGTAATGCTCCAGGTTAACTCTTCCAAACCGCCTGTCCTTTTCAACGTCCTTGACGATAAGTGGCGATTTGTTTATAACAGCGTACTTTGCAATACTTGTTTCAAATTTAATTCTGTCACCCAGCTTCACATATTCTCCCAGACCGACACTCGCTTTTACTACAAATTCCTTTGGTTCACTTTTTTCGAGGGTCAATACAGAACCAATATCGGAGTTTGTCAACATTAATGAGCGCTCTAATGCAACATAAAGAATTTCTTCCGGATCAAAAGTAACGTAGCACAGTTCTGCAAGCTCTTTTAGTATTGATATCTCTGAACCTTTTTTTTCAAGCTGTTTGAAGGTAGTGGCAAATTGATTTTTAATAGCAGTAAATGAGTGTATAATATTTTGCAGCTCATCTGCACCTGTTTTAAGATGGTCCTCTGAAACCCCGTCAATAACGCTATCCGCCATCTTTTCAGAAATATTTTTAATCTTATCAAATAAACTTTTAAGTATAACAAACCCGAAAAATGAAAAAACCAGAACAACCATAAAAAATATCGGTACAAACTTATCGGTAAGTATGTCATACTTGTATGCAAAGTAAATAAAACCAAAAACAGGAAAAAGAAAAAAGAGTCCGAATATTATATTGAGCTTATAATAAAGATTTCTATTCTTCAGGGAATCTTCCCCAAGCCATTTATATAAATTCATTTTTTGTCCCCTCACTGGTTAGAGGTGTTAGAGCCTAAATCGCTCAATTTAAGGCTCACTCAATAAAATGTAAACTTATTTTTAAGTGAACCCTTAGGTTAAAGATAAATGTAAGGTTTGAATGATATTAAACCTTTATAATATAAAATTAAATATTTTTCAAGATAAATACATCCTGGTTGATCAAGCAAATTATCTTGACTTTGCATTCTTTGTACATATAGGGTCAGAACAATTTCTTCTTACCATTAAAAAACATTTCGAGACATTATCGTGCGTGCAGTCATACAACGAGTAAAAAAAAGTTCTGTTACTGTAAATGATAAAATCATCGGTAAAATCGGCAACGGCTTACTCGTTCTTCTTGGGGTTAGCAGACAAGACGAAATAAAAGATGCCGATTACCTTGCCGATAAAATTCCTAATTTAAGGATTTTTGAAGATGAAAATGCCAAAATGAACCGCTCCCTGCTCGAAACAGGCGGCCAGATGCTGGTTGTATCCCAATTTACTTTGCTGGGTGACTGTCGCAAGGGAAGACGCCCTTCATTCACCAATGCCGCCGGTCCTGATAAGGCCAAAGAGCTTTATGAATATTTTGTTAGTCAGGTAAAACTAAAAGGAGTTAGGGTAAAAACAGGTCAGTTCCGCGCTATTATGGCTGTATCATTAGTCAACGACGGACCTGTTACGATTATTGTTGAAAGTCAATAAAAGCTGTCATTATGAAATCAACCAATTCGCTAAAATTCTTTATATTCACTTTTTTCCTGTGCCTCTTGATTGCAGTTCCCTGGGAGGCAACAGGCCTTAATGCAAAGTCACGAGACGATTTTGAAAATCTGATCGGAAAGCATGATGCCCTGCTTGTTACTAACCCTGA
>JASJGP010000322.1:0-5157 GCA_033791485.1 Desulfobacterales bacterium
TATCTATTACAGTAGCCCCAAAGCGGGTCCTTAGCCTTAGAATCAAACGATGAACTATTCTAACTCGAATCTGCCGCCCTACCATAGATGCTTGCTCACCAAAATTAGCAGACAAAAATGGAGCAATCATTTCCCAGTTTCCCAGGTGAGCTGAGATCAATATTACTCCCTTATTGCTTTTAATCGCATTTAGTAAGTGCTCTTTCCCTTTGATTTTAACTTTTTTTAACATATCATCTTGAGAAAGGCAGGTTATCTGGCAGATTTCTGCAATGGTAATCCCGATATTTTGAAAAATGTGTGCTGAAGTTTCTTTGATATGATCTAATGTCCATTCAGGATAGATAAACTGCAAATTGCGCCTTACTATACGCCGGTGAGGTACATCCATAAAAAACATAAGCATACCAAGTACCCTGCCCATGCTTTCAATGTACTTATAGGGGAGACCTGCAATGAAAGTTATTAATTTACTGCGAATGTGACATAATTTTCTGGATTTATGTGGAAGTTTTTCTTCTCTTTTCATATGCAGCAATATTCTTATTTTGTTAAACGAAATTGGTCTGTTGAATGTAAATGAGGCTAACGAGTAACAAACAGAAAAGAAGCTGTCAACGTATAACGTTTGAGTAGGATTAAAATTGACACTCCTTTCTCTTTCCATTAGTATCTCATCCTTATGACGAACACTCTATTGATAAAAACCGCCTTTTGTCTCTATAATATTGGATGGGTTGTGGCTATTCCGGCACTTCGCCTAAACAAGCGCCTTGCTGAAGGCTTCAGGCAACGGACACTTCGTGAAAAGCTGCCTGAAGCGGATCTGTGGATTCAAGCCGCATCCGTTGGAGAAGCTTTTCTGGCCGAAGAACTTCTTAACAATATTAAGACTGATAAACCGGTGCGGGTTCTGCTAACTTCCAATACCAGCCAGGGAATAGAAATCCTTAAACGAGCCATAAGTGAAGTTACACTAAATAATAAAAACTTAACTGCTTTTGCGGCATATTTCCCATTTGACAAACCCGCTATTATGGCGCAAGCCGTCAGGAACATCAGCCCTAAAACCATGGTTCTCCTGGAATCTGAGATATGGCCGGGTCACTTGGCTTCCCTAAAGAAATATGGTTGTAAGATCCTCATCATAAACGGGAGGATAACATCCAAAAGCCTGTCAAGATATCTCTTCTGGCCATCACTATGGCGCACACTTAAACCAGATAAAATCCTTGCTATCTCAAAAAAAGACGCCGAACGATTCGCCACCCTGTTCGGTAAAGATCGAGTTGATGTTATGCCAAACATCAAATTTGACCGACTTGTCAGCATAGAATCAACGCCTGAAATCAACAATCCTCTTGAAAGCGTTGTTCCACCTAAATCACCGTTTCTTGTGCTCGGATCAGTTAGGCAGGAGGAAGAAAACCTCGTAGAAAAGATCATTTCAGGCATCCATCGCAGCCAACCCGGTTCAATTATCGGTCTTTTCCCAAGACATATAAACAGGATACAACATTGGGAAAATGCCTTAAGTCGCCTGAATATACCCTGGGTTTTACGGTCTCAAACCAAGCATCTTGCATCCCATGGAACTGTCATTCTCTGGGATACATTTGGAGAACTCTCTCTTGCCTATAAAATATCCAGAGCTGCCTTTGTAGGCGGAAGCCTTGCGCCTCTCGGGGGTCAGAATTTTCTGGAAGCCATCATTTATGGAGTTGTCCCCGTTATCGGCCCCTCATGGGAAAACTTTGCCTGGATAGGTTCTGAAATTGTTGAAAAAAGACTTGTACGAATCGCCAATGACTGGAAAGAAGTGGCGGATATTCTATCAGAAGATCTTAAAAAACCTAAAACATCTGATAAAGTATGCGAAGAAGCCAATCGGTATATAAAGGACCGTCAGGGTGGCACTGCCATAGCCTGTCGCCTTATCCATGAATCCCTCAATAATTTTAAATAATGACTGCAAACAAAATAAAAACATATGATTCGTATAATTTTGGATTTTCTTATGATCTTTCCGATCAGCACCTGAAGCATCTCATCACACTCTTTCAAACACCTTCAAAAACTTCAGATTCTATTCTTGGAGGAAGAAGATCTGTTTTAATTGATGATATTGATGATATAGGTTCCGTGGCGGTTAAATATTATCATCGCGGAGGATTTGTTCGACATCTTATCAAGAAACGATATCTCAAATGGGGGAAAACCCGGAGTCAAAAAGAGTATGAACTTCTGCAAAAAGTAAGAAGCCTTGGGATAAACGCCCCTGAACCGATCGCCTTTGCTTACCGTGGCTGCTTGTTTTATCAAGGGTGGCTTGTAACCAAAGAGATTAAACAGCACCAGACACTGGCTAAGCTTAGTCTGTTAAATGAAAAAAGGACTCGTTTTGTAATGGGAAATGTCATGGAACAAATTTCCGCACTTATTAAATATAACATATTACATGTCGATTTACACCCAGGTAATGTAATAATCGACAATCAAGACAGGATATATATCCTCGATTTCGACAAGGGGGATATTTTTTTAGGAAATAAAAAGACACTAAAAAACCGATACATCCGTCGTTGGGATCGGGCGGTAAAAAAGCACGGGCTACCGGTGATGCTTATTGAATTATTGTACTCAGGCCTTCGAAGTAATCCCTAAAAAGATCGTTGATAAAAAGGATATTAATATGGTTACAGCCTCACCGAAGTCACTAAAAACAGCCCCTTCGATTCTTATTATTCTAATGGGTTCTTTGGGAGATTTGATAAGGGGTCTTTGTCTTGTATCCCATATTAAAAAAAATCTCATAGGAAGCAGGGTGACGTGGCTTGTGGAACCGGCCTGGGCGGAACTCGTTGCCTTTCATCCCCAGATCGACAAAATGATTGTTTTTGATCGTTCCAGAAATATTATAGGGGTTTGGGATCTGTATAAGGAGTTATCTCGTGAAGATTTCGATATCACGATAGACCTACAACGTCACTTCAAAAGCGGCTTTTTTTCACTTCTTTCAGGGGCAAAAAAACGGATTGGCTTTAACCGCAAAAATGCAAAAGAGCTTAATTGGATATTCAATAATGAACATATTGAGCATATCGTTGATGAACTTGTATTACCCAAATGGCGTCATTATCTGAAATTTACGGAATATTTAGGATTACCAGAGCCTGGCATCCTTGATTTCGGTTTTTCTTCCCTCGATGTTGAATCTACCGCACCACGTATGATAGTCGAAATAAATGATCCTATTATAGCAGTTGTAATTGGAACATCATGGGAAACAAAAGAATGGTTCTTTCAGGGATATTATGAGCTGGTTAAAAACATACTATCTTCCGGTGACAGGCAGGTTGTCCTCCTTGGTGACAGATCAAAGATAGAATATGCAGCAAAGCTTAGCAAAAAGGTCGGCTCGCATAGATTAATAAATCTGGTCGGGAAAACTTCACTTCTTGAACTTATGGCAGTCCTTAAGGCAGCAGTGGCCGGTGTGGGCCCTGACTCAGGACCGGCTCATCTGGCAGCAGCAGTAGATACTCCCTTTGTAACCCTTTTCGGTCCGACATCCCCGAGCCGTGCAGCCCCTTATAAATATGAACACCTTGTGGTTCAATCCGACATAAACTGTGTTTCCTGCTATAAAAAGAAATGCCCTGACCTTAATAGTAAGTGTATGAGGCTTGTAAGCGTTGAAGCGGTTATTAAAAAACTTACTGGTGCACTTGCAATGGGTAGCATTAACCAAGGTTGAAATTGGTTAGCTTTTTCTCAATAAAATCATTAAGGGCTTTTTCATCATCTTTAAAAAATATCTTTATGCCTACAACAACCAGATTATTAGGCCAAACGGTTCTGTGAGCAATCCTGGCATGATCCTTTTCTGTTGTAATAAGAAATTCAACATTTGCTTCTTTGGCCAAACGCAATATTTTGCCTAAATCATCGTCCGAATATGAATAATGATCCGGGAATTCTAAAAACCCCGCAACAACACACTTGAATCCTTCAATAGTACGCCGGAAATCATTATTCCTGGCTATACCGGAAAAGGCAAAAACCTTGCGATCTTTTAAGAAATTAAAATCAGATAAAACGGTATTTTTTGAAATACTTTCAAAAGGAACATGTTTTCCTTTTTCCACTATATAAACATAAGGAACATGAGAAGTATTAAAAATCGGCTTTCCCTGTATAAATCCTTTCATCTCGGCTAAATTTTTTTCTACTTCAATTTCAGATGCACAATTTGATCTTGTCCGGATAAACGCATCGCTGCGCGATAAAGAGGACAGCGGTTCCCGCAGGATACCCCTTGGTAAAAAGTAAGAATTTCCAAATGGACGCTTTGCATCCAAAAGCACCAGATTAATGTCACGTTTAAGCTTCAAATGTTGGAAAGCATCATCCAGCACAATAACATCCGGATCAAATTTCTTTACAGCCTGCATTCCGGCTTCAAACCGATCCTTTCCAACGATCACAGGAATATTTTTTAATCTGCCTGCCAGCATGAACGGCTCATCACCTGCCTTTTCAGGTCCCATTAATACTGCTTTACCATTGCTTACAATCCCTCCGGTTTTTTCCAGCTCTCCTTTATATCCCCGGCTGATTACTGCAACCACGTAACCAAGTCTTTGTACAAGTTCAGCCACATAGATAGTCATCGGCGTCTTGCCAGTACCACCCACTGTGATGTTTCCGATGGAAATTACTTTGCAAGGCAGTTTTTTTGACTTTATTATTCCCTTGCCATATGCTTTTGACCTGAACTTTACCAACCCTTCATAGAAAATAGAAAGAATGAACAGTAGCGACTTAAGAAAAGAAAATCGGCTATCTCCTTCTTGGGTTATTACGTCTTCGATTCTCTTTTTTATTTTATTCAGCATTCAGTATAGTTAGAACTCCAAGGCACAAGAAGATAAGGTTTGCCATCCAGGCGGCAATAATCGGCGGAAGTATTCCACCATATCCAAGTGATAAGCAAAAGCTGTAAAGAATCCAGTAAAGAAATATGATGCCAATACCGTATGTAATACATATAGACAGTGTTCTACCTTTTTTTATCCCTACAGTGATACCTGTAGCCAGCAGGCACATGATTATGCAAACAAAAGGAAAAGCAAATTTAGCATTAAGATCTACTCT
>JASJGP010000323.1:0-5726 GCA_033791485.1 Desulfobacterales bacterium
TTTTGAAGCCATGTTTTGTGTAAGAATCACATTTCGCCAAAATACGGCAAGAGTGTTTTTCTGACCCCTTCAGCCTTCAGTCTAAACAGCTTCAGCCTGACTACGTGAGTAGTTAACTTTTATCTTTTTAAGGAGGTCTACATGAGCAACGGAGAACAGGGGCAACAGATCAATTTTACGGTTGATAAGAACAATCTGTATCGAGAGGAATCGATTACTGATCTAAAGGTGGCGTCGATCAGGCGCCTTATGCCGATAAACGCCGATGGTACTGAGGATGCCAACCGCACCCCCGTATTCATGGCGCAAACCCAACTGATGTCCCCGGAAGGACCGGTGCCGCTTCAATCGGCCCTGAAAGCCGGCAGTATCGAGGAGGCTATTGATGAGTTTCCAGGGGCAATGAAACAGGCGCTGGGCGAAATGGTGGAACGGGTGAAAAAAATGCGGGAACAGCAGGTGAGCGAACAAAAAGAGGATTCACGCATCATAGTGCCGGGAAGATAGCCGAATCGGATCCATTCTCCGAAGCCCTACGTTTGTAGCCGAAAGGTCACCAAATGGAAAAGATATCTTCTATCACAGTACTTGGCACTTTTGATACAAAAGGGGAAGAACACCTTATATGAACGATCTATTTATCCAAACGTTCACACAGAGCTTAGCTCTGGCCATTCCAATATTGAAAGAAGATTCTTATATTAATGACCTGTCTTTTGTCAAAATAGCAGCTGATATGACGGATGAAATGATTATTTCTAAAACCAGAGTGGGATGAAAAGTTGAAGGCGAGTTTCGGGACGATGATGAATTCGACTTTTTATGACGCATCAAGGTTGCAATCGGGAAAAAACGGTTTATATTTGAAGGGAACTTCTTCGAGACACGGAGAAGCTGACAAGACAAAAAAACAAAAGGAGACAAAAATAATGACGGACTATTCTAATGTTACTCTTTACAGTGGAGGGCACAAGGGTTCTGAGGCCGAGTTCGGAAAGCTTGCAGAGCGCTGGGGGATTCAGGAAGTTAACTTTTCGTTCGAAGGGCACAATATCGGACGTACCAGAGGTGTCCGGGTGCTGAGTCCGGAAGAACTTGACAAGGGGAATGTCAGCATGGAGATAGTTTCTGCCCGCATGGGCCGGAATTATTCAAAGGCTGAAAAGATACGGAAGGTCATACAGACTATTTTTCACATGATCAACAATGGCTACCACGTGATAGCGGTCGGATGGATACAGCCGGATGACACCGTAAAAGGGGGAACCGGTTGGGGTGTTGAGCTTGCAAAGCTCTTTAACCGTCCGGTCAACGTATATGATCAGGAGCGCAAAGCATGGTTCTTGTGGAAAGATAACAAATGGGTTGCCGAAACGCCGGTTATCAGCGACAAAACATTTGTCGGAACCGGAACCCGAAATCTCAATGACGAAGGCCGCAAAGCAATTTACGAACTTTTTGAAAAATCCTTTGGACCAGCAGAGGACAAATAACCACAAACAAAAAAACTACCCAGGTGGGTAGGTTGAAGACTGAAGACTGTTAGGAAAAAGCGCATTTTGAAGCCATGTTTGGTGCAAGAATCAGCTGTTTCCACCAAAGTACGGCAATCATGTTCTTCTGACCCCTTCAGCCTACAGCCTTCAAGCTAATAACCTGACCCCTTTTCGATACTTTCAAGCGCTTCCCAGCGAAGATAGGCTGCTTTGATTTTATCTTCCAGTTCAGCGAGATGTGTTTGAATCTTTGTGATTTCCACTTTTCCCTTTTTGTAAAACATGGGATCGGACATGGTAGCATACAGCTCCTTTTGCTCAGCTTCAAAGGCGTCGATCTTAAGGGGCAGCTCTTTAAGTTCCCGTTTTTCCATAAACCCCAACTTGCGAGGCTTCATATGCCTGGTTTCAGGTCCGGGTTTATTGCATGGCTTTTTTGCGAGTTGACGCTCCTGTTCGGGCTGCGGTTTTTGAATCAGCCAGTCATCGTAACCACCGGCATATTCGACCACCTGTCCTTCACCCTCAAAGACCAGGGTGCTTGTAACTACATTGTTCAAAAAAGCCCGGTCATGGCTTACAAGTAAAAGAGTTCCCTGGTATTCGAAAAGAAGTGTCTCTAAAAGTTCCAGGGTTTCCGCATCAAGGTCGTTGGTGGGCTCATCCAGCACAAGAACGTTGGCCGGTCTTGTAAAAAGCTTCGCCAGAAGCAGCCTGTTTTTTTCTCCACCGGAAAGAACATGCACCGGTGTACGGCATCTCTCCGGTGAAAAGAGAAAATCCTGAAGATAGCCTATCACGTGGCGCTTTTGGCCGTTAAAAATGATAAAATCGTTCCCTTCGCCAATATTCTCCTGGACTGTTTTGTGTGTATCCAGATGCGCCCTGAGCTGGTCGAAATATGCCACCTGAAGATGAGTGCCGTGGCGGACACGCCCTTCATGCGGAGAAATTTCTTTTAAAAGGATTCTTAACAGAGTTGTTTTACCCACGCCATTGGGGCCGATAATACCCACCTTATCCCCGCGCATGATTACAGTGGCAAAATTCCGGATGATAGGGGTTGCGCCATGCTGAAAACTGATATTCTTTGCTTCAATAACGAGCTTTCCGGTCCTTTCCGCCTCCTGAACCTGCATCCTGGCACTACCGCTTTGTTTGCGGCGCGTCCGAAAAGCTTTACGCATTTTTTTCAGGGCTCTGACGCGCCCCTCATTCCTGGTTCGGCGGGCCTTGATGCCCTGCCTGATCCAGGTTTCTTCTACTGAAAGTTTTTGATCGAACACCCTGTTTTGACTCCCTTCAGCTTCAAGAGCAGCCTCTCTTTGTTTCAAGTAGGTTTCATAGCCACTGTTATAGGAAACAAGGCTGCTCCGATCCAGCTCCATGATCCGGTTGGCGATTTTTTTCAAAAAAGCACGATCATGGGTGATAAAAAGCAGGGTGGTAATGTTACGCAGAATAAATTCCTCCATCCATATGATGGAGTTGATGTCAAAATGGTTGGTTGGCTCGTCCAGCAGAAGAATGTCAGGCTGCCCGGCCAGGGCACGGGCAAAAAGCGTGCGTCGTTTCATGCCAGCTGAAAGATCGGTGAATTTTTTTTCAGGGTCGAGCCGGGTTCTGGAGATAACGCTTTCGACCTGCCTTAAAAGTTCCCACCCGCCACTGGAGTTCAAGCTGTTTTGCAGTTCATTCCGCCTTTTTACAAGTTCGGGAGTGTTTAAGGCCTCAAGCTGTATAGAGATCCTGTTGTGCTCAGCCAGCGCTTTACCCTTTGGCCCCAGACCTTCGGCAACCACATCAAAGATCGTGCCGTCAGATCCCGTGGGCACATCCTGTTCCAGTACAGCCACAGTAGCTGCCTGCTGACGCCAAACATCACCGCTGTCAGGAAGAATTTCGCCGGCCAGAAGCTTCAGCAGAGTGGACTTGCCCACGCCGTTGCGACCCAGCAAGCAGACACGTTCCCCTTTTGCAATCTGAAAGGTTATCTTTTCAAGCAGGGGAGGATCAGCAAATCCCCAGCACACGTCCTTCATGCCGATCACAGCCATAAATCAATTCCTCTGGCCAGCCCGCTGCGCTGGTAATTTATCAACATTGTAATGGAGCGCTTCGCTTAAAGAGCACTACGTTTGATGAGCGCTTCGCTTGAGGCTAATTATTAAAAGCCGAAGGTCCCAAAGGGACGCTCATCAAGGTCGAAGGCCGCTCTTCAAGTTCCGAAGGGACGCTCTTCCGATGTTCGATGTTCATTTTTTTCAGTCCCTATTGGGCAAAAACAACTTAGCGTTTATGGAACCCAGCCCTGCGTCAGTTAATCTCCCGCGTCTTAAAAAACTCTATCTCCGGCCACTCTTTCATGCAGTAATCGAGCTGCCATTCACTGGTTGTCAGAAAGGAGAGAGAGCCTTCAGCATCTCTTGCCATGTTGGATATATTCTTTTTCTCAAATTCTGCCATTTTTTTTCGATCATCACACTTGACCCAGCGGGCGACATTAAAATTTACAGGTTCATATATGGCATCCGCACTATATTCTGCCTTGAGACGGGCCATGGTCACCTCAAACTGGAGGACACCGACCGCCCCCAGAATATAGTCTCTGCCTGTAACAGGCATAAAAACCTGGATAGCTCCTTCCTCTGCAAGCTGGGTCAATCCTTTCTGAAGTTGTTTGGCTTTTAACGGGTTCTTCAGGCGCACAAGCCTGAAATGCTCAGGTGCAAAATTGGGAATCCCGCTGAATTTCAAAAGTTCTTTTTCGCTAAATGTATCGCCGATCTTTATGGTTCCGTGATTATGAATACCAATAATATCTCCTGGAAATGCCTCCTCCACATTTTCCCTGTCCTGTGCCATGAAGATTGTCGCATTGGCAAAAGTTACCTCTTTTCCGATTCTGTGGTGGATAACTCTCATTCCTCTTTTAAATTTTCCTGAACAGATCCTGACAAACGCAATCCTGTCCCTGTGAGCAGGGTTCATATTTGCCTGTATTTTAAAAGCAAAGCCTGAAAAATCTTTTTCGTATGGCGAAATCTCACGGGAAACAGCCGGTCGCACACTTGGATGGGGGGCCAGTTCTACAAATGAATCCAGTAGTTCCTTAACACCGAAATTATTAATGGCGCTTCCGAAAAAGACCGGCGTTTGGCTTCCATTTAAAAAATGTTGGCGCTCAAACGGATCAACAGCTCCTTCAAGCAATGCAATGTCTTCCCGCAATTCATCGGCCTGTTTCTTAAAAAGTTCATCCAGAACAGGATCAGACAGATCATTAATAACGATCCCTTCCTGCCCAAGGGTTTCCCTGCCGGGTTCAAAAAGATGCAGTTGTCTGTGAAAGAGATTATATACACCTTTAAAGCGCTTGCCCATACCAATAGGCCAGGAAAGGGGCGTGCATTCGATCTGCAGTTTATTTTCGATGTCATCAAGGATATCAAGAGGCGCCATACCTTCACGGTCAAGCTTGTTTATGAATGTAATGATCGGGGTATTACGCATCCTGCAGACCTCCATGAGCTTTTCGGTCTGAGGTTCCACCCCCTTGGCGCTGTCAATCACCATCAGGGCGCTATCGACGGCAGTCAACACCCTGTATGTGTCTTCTGAAAAGTCCTGGTGGCCTGGCGTGTCGAGCAGATTAATCTCAAAATCGCTGTAGTTAAACTTCATTACAGAAGTTGTAACTGAAATACCTCTTTCCTTTTCAATCGCCATCCAGTCACTGGTAGCATGCCTGGCAGCTTTCCTTGCTTTAACAGCCCCGGCTTGCTGGATCGCTCCGCCAAAAAGGAGAAGCTTTTCCGTTAGCGTGGTTTTGCCTGCATCAGGATGGCTGATAATTCCGAATGTTCGTCTCCGGTTAATTTCTTTTTGATTAAAATTATCCATATATATTTCTTTGTTTACCCCTTGAGGAAGTTTCAAAACGTCCACTTTCGAAGTCTTCGCTTATCTGTCCGATATCTGTGTCAGGCTTAAATTTTAATTCTCGAAATATACCATGTATTCCTGTGGTTAATCCGCCTCAGGCGGATCGCCTTCCTTGATATCAAACAGAATTGAACATTTTGAAACAGCTTCCATTTATATCCTGTTTTTTCATTTTGATGAACTCATAACAAGTCCGATTTAGACGGTTTCGTAAAAAGTATCTCCGATGGTGCCCGCAGGAAATGCCCTTGGGGTGCTAAGTAGAAAGTCCCATATACAAGGCGC
>JASJGP010000324.1:0-12403 GCA_033791485.1 Desulfobacterales bacterium
CTATCACCTGAGTAGTTACGAATTAACTATCAACACATGGGGTATATGTCAATCTGAAATCGTTGACAAAGCGGTAAGCTATTGATAGAAAATCTTGTTATTAGAAGCTTTTAACTTAACCCAGACAATTTAAACTTTTTAGTAGCAAATCGAGGAGGTACAAATAATGTCAGATAAAATACTGATATTCGGCAAAAATACCTGACCATTTACCATTGCTGCTCGTGAAGCTTATGCAAAAGCAGACAGGGAAGTGGAATATTTTGATGTATTATCTCAGTCTGATAAACTGGATACAATGCTCAAATATTCAAAAGGAAAGCGAAAAGTCCCGGTTATTGTTGACGAAGGGAAAATTCTTATCGGATATAACGGAAAAGCATGAAGGGTTTAGGATATCGGCTGTATGTCGATAAGGAAGAAGCGTAACCTTGAACGGTGAATCCCGCCTGTCGTACTCACGTGCAGGCCTGAACATGTGAACGATTACATTTAAGGATAAAAATGGAAAAACAATTTCTTGTTGACGACTTTAAAATGGGTGAATCATGGCGTTTGTTTAAAATCATGGGCGAATTTGTAGATGGAGTTGATAATCTGCATGATGTTGGACCTGCAGTAACTATTTTCGGATCAGCCAGGACAAAACCGGATGATCCGGTATACAAAAAAGCTGAAAAGATCGCCGCTCTTTTTGTAAAAAACAACTTTGCAGTTATTACCGGTGGCGGTGGCGGCGTCATGGAAGCTGCGAATAAAGGTGCTGCTGAAGCCGGAGGCACTTCTGTGGGGCTTAATATAGTCCTTCCTTTTGAGCAGGAGCCAAATAAATATTCGAATATTAACCTGGATTTCAATTATTTTTTTATTCGAAAGGTAATGTTCATTAAATATGCCTTTGCTTATATTATTATGCCTGGTGGATTTGGCACTCTTGATGAGCTTTTTGAAGCGGTTACGCTGGTTCAAACACGGCGTATAAAGCCTTTTCCAATAATTTTGGTGGATTCTGATTACTGGAGTGGGCTCAAGGAATGGATAACATCCCGTTTGCTTAAAGAAAGAAGAATATCGCCTGAAGATATTAATATCCTTCAAGTCATGGATAATCCTGAAGAGATCGTCAATACTGTCAAAAAGATGGTTATTATATGAATGACAAGCTGGCATACGAAGAAATGCAAAACAGGATCAGGGAGCTGAAGAAGGAAGTTTTGAGGCTTGGAGAATCCGAAAAATCTGCCCGGAGTCAGAATGAATATCTCACGGCTTTACATGAAACATCAGTGGGTTTGATCAACCGGCTGGATAGAAAGGAGCTTTTAGAGTCTGTATTAAATCGGGCGGCATTACTGACAGGGACGGAACACGGTTTTATTTATTTGCTTGAACCCGGTGAGATGGAAATGGAGATGCGGGTAGGCATGGGTTTTTTCAACAATCAATTGGGTCGCAGAGTAAAGCTTGATGAAGGATTAGGCGGAGTGATCTGGAAGACCGAACAGCTGATGGTTGTGGATGACTACAGCTTATGGAATGATCGCCTGCCGGACAGTTCTCTTGACGCTCTTTGTGCATCAGTCGGCATTCCTTTAAAAGCAGATTCCGGAGTTTTGGGTGTAATCGGGTTATCCCACGTTGATAAGGAAAAAAAATTTAATGCTGAGGACATAACAGTATTGGAACGTTTTGCCGAAATCGCCTTGATTGCCCTGGAAAAGGCAAAGCTCTATTCGGATGTTCGTCGGGAGTTGGCCGAACGCAAAAAGACAGAGACGATATTACGGCAAAGCGAAGAGCGTTATCGCCTGTTGCTGGAATCTTCACCTGATCCGGTTGTGGTTTATGATGTAGAGGGAAACGCAACTTACGTAAATCCTGCCTTTGAACAGACTTTCGGATTTTCCAGCAAGGAGTTGCTCGGAAGCCAGATCGATTTTGTTCCGAAAGAAAACTGGCCGGAAACAAAAAAGGCCATTGAGAACATGTTAAAGGGCGAAAAAATACAGCTTTTCGAAACAAAGCGGCTGACAAAAGATGGGCGACTGCTGGATGTTCAACTAAGCTCCACGCTTTATTTAAGCCGGGAAGGCAAATTAACAGGGAATATTGTTACTCTGCGTGATATAAGCGCTCGTAAAAAGGCAGAAAAAGAATTAAAAAAATATCATGATCATTTAGAAGTGCTGGTTGAAGAACGTACCGAAGAATTGGCAAAGATCAACAAGCAGCTAATCCAGGAAGTGGAGGAACGAAAACGTGCAGAAGAAGCTCTACTGAAGCGGGAGGTGGAGTTAGAAGCTCAGTCTCAGCACCTTGAAGAGGTGAATACTGCCTTGAAAGTTCTGTTGAAACAGAGGGAAGATGATAAAAAAGAACTTGGAGAAAACGTGCTTTCCAATGTTAAAGAACTGATTACGCCATACGTTGAAAGATTGAATAAGAGCAAACTCGGTACCAATCAAAAGACCCTTGTCAATATTCTTGAATCAAATTTAAGCAACATTATTTCTCCTTTTATAAGTAAAGTATCCTCAAAATATTTTAATTTCACACCCATGGAAATACGGGTTGCCAATCTGGTCAAAGATGGGAAGACAAACAAGGAGATCGCAGATTTGTTGTTTCTTTCAAAAAACACAATTTTATTCCACCGTTATAATATACGAAGCAAACTGGGGTTGATAAACAAAAAAATTAACCTCAGGTCCCACCTTTTATCCTACGATCGATAGTGGTTATTACCCGCTAATTACCCACTATTTTATCAACTTGACATTTCCTGCTAAAGGTGTTTATTTTCTTGACTAAATAAAAGATACATTGTAGCTATGGATTTATAACTAATGTTCTTTTATGAAATGAACATTGTTCATATTTTAAAGCAAAATCCATAAAAAGAGACTGTAAAAAGAAACTGTTACAAAAAATAAGGAGGCCTTCATATTGGTCGCGGCAAATGAGCAAAACAAAGATGATGTCCTGCTGGAGCTTGAGGATATCCACATGTCTTTTGGAAAGGTTAAAGCCCTTAACGGAATAAGCCTGAAAGTCAGAAAGGGGCAAATCCATTCTATTATCGGGCCAAACGGGGCAGGGAAAACGGTGATGATGAATGTGATCAACGGTCTTTATCACCCGCAAAAGGGTGGAGTTTATTTTAAGGGGGAAAAAATAAACCATCTTAAGCCGTATCAGAGGGCCAAGCTGAGATTGGCGAGAACCTTCCAGAAGGTTGAAGTTTTTGGCGGTATGACGGTGTTGGATAATATCCGCCTTGGTCGTCATATTCACTATAAATCTGGGATTTTAAGCGGCGCACTCTATTTGGGAAAATCTGCAAAGGAAGAAAGAGAGCACAGAGCATTTATCGAGGAAGAAATCATTGACCTTTTAGAGATCGAATCCATCAGAAGCAAACCGGTTGGGATGCTCCCTTACGGTCTTCAAAAAAGGGTGGAACTTGGACGGGCCCTTGCCCTGGAGCCTGAAATATTGATCCTTGATGAACCTTTAGCCGGCCTTAACCTGGAAGAGGTCGAAGACATGGCCAGGTTTATCCTGGATGTGAATGAAGAAAAACGCTGGAAATTAACATGTATCCTGGTGGAGCATGATATGGGTGTTGTGATGGATCTTTCCGAACAAATATTTGTACTTAACTTTGGCAATATGATTATGGATGGCTCACCTGAGGAAGTCCAGAACAATCCTGAAGTGATTAAGGCTTACCTGGGTGACGAAGAGTTATATTCTACAAGGGGATAAAACAGCTAGTAAACTAAGGAAAAGGAATGGAAATTACAAAAGAACTGACGATTCCAAAACTATTCTTTCAACAAGCAACAAAATACGGTAAGGACAGGGTTGCCATGCGGGAGAAAGAGTTCGGGATCTGGTGTCCTGTGACCTGGCATGATTACTTTGAAAATGTGAAATACATTTCTTTAGGGCTTATCAGTTTGGGTTTTAAAGAAGGGGACAAGGTTTCAATGATCGGCGATAACCGTCCTGAAGGCCTCTGGGCCGAGATGGCCGCTCTCTGTGCTAGAGGAGTGGGTGTATGGCTCTTTCAGGACTGTCTTGTCGATGAAGTCAAATATATTATTGATCATTCAGATACCCGGTTTCTTTTTGGTGAAGGCCAGGAAGAGGTGGACAAAGGCATATCCATTTTTCACGAATGCCCCAAACTGGAAAAGATCATATGGGATGATCCCAAAGGGATGAGAAATTATGATCAGGATTACCTGATCAGCCTTAAAGAGGTTATGGAGTTAGGCCGGGAACTGGATAAAAAAGAGCCAGACTTTTTTGAAGAGTTGACTCACAAGGGACACGGCGACGAAGTGGCCCTTCTTTTTTATACCTCAGGGACTACGTCTTTGCCAAAGGGTGCTCTTTTGTCTCATAATAACATGTTGACCATGGGAAAGCACCTCATGGATGTAGATCCATGCCTTGATACGGACGATTATGTTTCGTACCTTCCCTTTGCCTGGATCGGTGAACAGATGATGTCGATTTCCTGCGGTCTTCAGATCGGATATACCATCAATTTCCCCGAAGCGCCGGAAACCGCCCAGGAGAATATCCGGGAGATAGGTCCCCATGTCATGTTTGCCCCGCCCAGGATGTACGAAGAGATGACAAGAAGGGTTCAGGTTAAAAACCTTGATTCAACATGGATCAAACGCAAACTGTATGAACTTTCGACAAAAATCGGATATCATGTAGCTAATTTGAAATTTGAAAAAAAACCGGTTCCTTTTTATTGGAGGCTTTTTGAATGGTTTGCCTACATGATTGTACAAAAAAAATTAAAAGACCATCTTGGTCTTTCTAACGTACGTAACGCCTATACAGGCGGCGCTGCCATGGGACCTGATCATTTTCGATTTTTCCATGCCCTGGGAGTAAACCTAAAACAAATTTACGGGCAGACCGAGGTTGCCGGAATTTCGGTGGTTCATCGAAGCGGTGATATCAAGTTTGACACGGTTGGGCATCCAATCCCGGGCACTGAAATTAAAATTACAGAAGAAGGTGAAATCATAACAAAAAGTTCGTCTGTCTTTTTAGGCTATTATAAAAATCCTGAAGCAACGACAAGCGCACTAAAGGACGGCTGGCTTCATTCAGATGACAGGGGGTTTATTGATGACGACGGCCACCTGGTTGTTTTTGACCGCACAAAGGATGTTTTTACCTTAAGAGACGGTAAACCTTTTGCTCCCCAGTACCTTGAAACACGTTTGAAATTCAGCCCCTATGTGAAAGATTCCTGGGTAATCGGGAATAATAAGGATTTTATATCGGCTGTTCTTTGCATCGATTACCAGGTGGTGGGCAAATGGGCGGATGATAAAAAATTAAATTACACGAGCTACACGGAACTTTCTCAAAAGCCGGAAGTTTACGATTTGATTGAGCAACAAATCCGCCAGGCGAATAAAGATCTGCCGGATGCAGCCAAGGTCGCAAAATTTACCAGCCTTTATAAAGAGCTTGATCCGGATGATGAAGAGCTCACTCGAACACGGAAATTACGCAGAAAATTTGTTGAAAAACGATATAAAGACATACTTGATGCTATATATTCTGATGCGGATATGGTGCATATCGATACGACGATTAAGTATGAAGATGGGCGAAAGGCTCATATCAAGACCGATCTTCAGATCAGAAAGGCAATAGATTAAAAAGGAGAAAACTGAATGGATCTTTTTTTAATGACAATAATTTCAGGGATTATGATCGGAGGTATCTATGCCCTTGTGGCCCTTGGATGGGTGCTGATCTATAAGTGCTCAGGGGTTTTGAACCTTGCCATGGGTGAAATGACCCTGATCGGTGCCTATATGTCCTTAAGTTTTTATTCCATGGGTGTACCCTTTCTCCTTTCACTTTTGTTTTCCCTTATAATAGGTTTTATCCTGGGAATCATCACCGAAAGAATTTTTCTGGACAAACTCATAGGAGAACCGGTCCTGACAGTCATCATGGTTACTGTAGGTCTTTCCTTTTTCTTTAAAGGGTGCGTGGAATTAATATGGGGTACAGATACGCGCGTATTTGCTCCGCCTGTTTTTTCAATTGATCCGATTCGTTTCGGAGAGATTTATATCAGCAAGGTCTATTTGTGGAGCTTTTTAGCGGCCATCTTGCTGCTGGTTATTTTTGTTTCTTTCTTCAAATATACACGCTGGGGCCTTGCCATGCAGGCTACGGCTGATGATGAGATGGCGGCTCTATCCCTTGGTGTCAGTGCCAGATTTGTTTATGCAACGGCCTGGGCCATTGCATTTATGGCTGCCGGTGTGGGAGGAACCCTTTTAGGGAACATTAACGGCCTTAACATATCGGTCGGTTATTTGGGTCTGCTGGTTTTGCCTGCTGTGGTGCTGGGTGGCTTAAATTCCATACCTGGGGCTATTGTCGGTGGAATTAGTATAGGGATATTACAAAATTTATGCGGGGCTTACCTGGATCGGTACTTTCCGGGTGCTGTAAAAGAGATCGCTCCTTTTGTTTTTATGGCCGTTTTCCTGTTTTTTAGGCCTCACGGACTCTGGGGATGGGAGCGGATAGAAAGAGTATAGTTGGTTGTGTGTTCGGAGTTGTGAGTTGGACCATCATACCCAGCTACTAATAATTCGATGTCGTTAACTTAATCTAATTTTCGAGCAATTTATGAATATCGAATATCGAACAAGGAATATCGAACCGCAGAAGTAAGGAAAACACTTCGAAATTCGACATTCCTTGTTCGATATTCTGCGGTTCAATAATCAAAAATCACTTAAATTAATGACGTTGACCCGTAACTTGTAACGCGTAACAAAAAATCGGAGTAATTCTATGTCAACAACTTGGCTTCCCTGTGGTAATTATCATCAAAACTATGCTGAGGATCATGCCTGGTGGCAGACGAAGTTCATCAAGGGCAAGATGATCTTTCTTGCTTTGATTCTTTTTTTTGTCATTCCTTTGATTTCAGATTCTTACATACTCAGCATATGCAACCTGGTAGGCTATACTCTTCTTGGAGCTTTAGGGGTGCAGCTTCTCATCGGTTTTTGCGGGCAGATCACCTTAGGTCATGCAGCCTTTATCGCTGTAGGCGCATACACCAGCACCTTGCTAATTCTTGAATTTCCATGGCCTAAACTTCTTTTAGACTGGGGTCTGGCATATCCAATCAGCATTATTGTTGCTGCAATTGTTGCAGGCGTCTGGAGCGTTTTGTTCGGACTTCCTTCTGCCAGGGTAAAGGGGTTTTATCTTATCTTAACTACCATGGCCGCGCAGTTTATTACCGTGGATCTGATCATTACGCAGTATATCAGCCAGATCGGCGGACGGGGACAGGCCTTTTCCCTGCCGCCTGGGACCATTAAAGTCGGACCCTGGGTGATTGACAGTGATCTTAAAGTATATTTTATGATGCTTGTTTTTGTGATTTTCTGTACTGTTGCCATGGCCAACCTTCTACGTTCAAAAGTCGGCAGGGCCTGGGTGGCTATCAGGGATAATGATATTTCTGCCGAAGTAATGGGTATTAATGTTTTCAAATACAAGCTTTTAGCCTTCTTTGCAGCCGGATTTATCGGTGGAATTGCCGGTGCATTCTGGATAAGTAATCTTGCAGCCATCAGCCCGGAGCATTTTCCATGGTTCTGGTCCCTATGGCTGGTTGGTGTGATTCTCATCGGAGGGGCAGGTTCTATTCATGGAGCCATCTTTGGTTCGTTATTTATGGTGGTAATTATGGAAGCTTTGCAGCTTGCTGTGATGCCTCTTGGAGATACATTTCCTAAGCTTTTGATGGACTTTCTGTTTATAAAAGAAGCTGTTTTTGGACTGGCTATCTGTGCGTTTATGATATTTGAACCAAACGGACTGGCCTATCGCTGGTGGCAGATTAAAAATTATTTCAATCTGTGGCCATTTTCATATTAATTAAAGGAGGTGATATATTTTTTAGTCTGGTAAAAACCCTTTGGCAAAAATACTCTCTTAAAAAAGGGGGAGAAATTATGTTTACAAGAAGTATGTGGTCAAAGTTTTTTGCATTTATATTTGCGGTGATTCTTATCATGGGATTTTCTTCTATGGCAGGAGCTGCAACAATTAAAGTGGGATCGCTTAACGACATGACCGGTGCAACCTCAGACGTCGGCAAGGATTATGCTCTGGGTATTGCTGAAGCTATCCATTACGTAAATGATACAGGTGGAATTAACGGTAAACAAATTAAGCTGTACCAGTTTGATTATGGTTACCGTATTCCTGAGGCACTGACAAAGTACAACCTTTTTAAAAGGCTTAAATGTGTGGCCATTTTAGGTTGGGGAACAGGAGATACAGAGGCTCTGGCACCAACCGTTAAAAGAGATAAGATACCTTATGTATCCGCTTCTTATTCAGGACATTTATGCGATCCTAAAAAGACGCCTTATAACCTCTTCTTTTCAACAGATTATTCAACACAGTCCCGTGGGCTTATTACAGCATGGCACAGGAAAAAGTGGCCCACCAAACCGGATTACAATAAGCGTAAACCCCGGATAGCCATGTGTTACATGTTTGCTTCACCTTTTAGCAGTGCATCCATAAAAGCAGCAAAGGATCAGGCAAAGATACTCGGATTTGAAATCGGACCGGATCAGGACGTGTCCCTTTTTGCCATTGATACCAAAAGCCAGATTCTGGCGTTAAAAGAATTCAAACCGGATGTTCTTTTACATACCAATACCGTCATGTCCGTTGCAGCAACCCTGAGGGATTCCTATGCACTTGGGCTTGGTGCTGATAACATCATTAAATGCTGGGGATTTGATGAGAACCTTCCCAAGCTGGCAGGTAAAGCTGCTGAAGGTGCCATTGGATGCGCGCCATGGGCATTTTTCGGCCTCGACGTTCCGCTGATGGATAAGGTTGTTGAATATGCTAAAAAATACAACCCGGGTATTCCTCTGGAAAAACGGACGATCCATACCGTTCAAGGATGGGCCAATGCGTTAGGCCTTGCTGAAGCCTTAAAAAGGGCGGATAAGGTCGGAGATTTGTCAGGCCCGAGTATCCTAAAAAATGGTTTTGAGACCATGAAGGGCTATGAAATAGGTCTTGGTATTGCCCCGGCTACATTTACCGCTACAGATCACCGGTCGCAAAGCGAAGCAAAAATCTACGAGTATAAAAGCGGAAAATTTACGCTGATCGATTCGGTAGATTTGAGAAAAGAATGGCCTGATAAATGGGAGAATGAGTGGCTCGGCTGGTAATATTTTTTCAACCCTCAAGGAGGTCTTAAGGCTTTGTCAAACGATAATATGATCTTAAAGATCAATAATATTGAAGTTAAGTACCATGAGGTCATCCTGGTAATCAAAGGTGTTTCCATCGAAGTCCCTGAAGGAGGCATAGTGGCGCTTCTGGGTGCAAACGGAGCCGGAAAGAGTACCACCTTAAAGGCGATATCCGGCCTTTTAAAACACGAAGACGGCAAGGTTACCGATGGGTCAATTGAATTCATGGGTGAGCGCATAGATAAGCTGGGTGCTGAAAAGATAGCAAAAAAAGGCATTGTCCAGGTTATTGAGGGACGGAGGGTGTTTGAGCATCTGACCGTGGAGGAGAATCTGAAAGTAGGTGCCCATATGAGAAAGTATGGGAGATCTATCAAGGACGGGCTGGAGATGGTTTACAACTATTTTCCCAGGTTGAAAGAAAAGCGCAATGAAACTGCCGGCTTCATTAGTGGTGGTGAGCAGCAAATGACTGTTGTCGGGCGCGCTTTGATGACAAGTCCTAAACTGGTTCTTTTAGATGAGCCTTCCATGGGCCTGGCCCCGCTTCTTATCCATGAAATCTTTAATATTATTACTCAGCTTAATAAGGAAGAAAATATTTCGATTCTCCTGGTGGAGCAGAATGCCAAGCTGGCCTTAAATATTGCTCCCCATGCTTGTGTAATGGAGAATGGACGTATTGTGATGGATGACACTTCCGAAAGGCTGAAAGATAACCCGGATATTAAGGATTTTTATCTGGGTATGACCGACTTTGGGGGAAGGAAAAATTTTCGCGATGTGAAACACTACAAGCGAAGAAAAAGATGGTTAACCTAACCCTTAAAATTAGTATGGTAGGGGAGGAAAAAATGCATAAAAAATCGATTTTGTTAACATGTTTTAGTCTTTTCATTATAGTTGCCTTTATGACCGGATGTGCGGGCCTGATGGCAAAGCCGACTGAAAGTAATTTCAAGGCGCCTGTGGTTACTTTAGATTCCATGGAAGTAGCCCATGCTTTTGGATACTGGTATTTTTCAAGTAAAACAAAACCTACCAAGGGAAAACCTGACAACGTTGGGGCGCCCCTTGATCTGGCATTTACATTCAACATTGAAAATCCCAATTCGTATCCTGTACTCCTTGAAAATTTAAAATTTACTGTGGCATTCGAAGAGTTTGAACTTAATACGGTCAGCACAGTTGCCACTCAGTGGATACCTGCAGGCAAGACAAACCAGGTGCTGGTGCATGCTCACTTTGATGTCAGGCAGTCGTTGTTGAGTTTGCTGGTTACCGGAGGGTTTAAGTTAAAAGAAAAGAAAACAAACGCCTGGGCTGCTCTTGAAAAATGGTGGCTTGGAATTGCTAAGTATGAAATTCCTGTCCACGTTAAACAAGGTGCGGCTGTTTTCAAGGCTGATGGTATTGTAAAAGTGTCTCAATTTAATGCCACATTTCCTTAATGAAACCATAACAGAACGTGTGTTTTATGATTACGTATTCTGTGTTTAATCCCATCCAAACCCTCCCCTTTAAGGGGGGGAGGGCAGGGTGAGGATTGATTGCGGCTTCTACGTTCTATACGGCTATTTTTTTATAGGTCTCACAATTGAGGTTATCGCACCATGGGATTGTACGACTTCACCTTTTATGATCTGATAAATCGAAATGCAGTCTGTTTTGAAAACAGACCTGCCTGGTTTGAGGTTGACGACGGCAGGGCTTTAACATTTGGCCAGTTCAAAGAAACAGTTGATCGTTTTGCCTGTGGTCTTCAAAATTCGGGCATAAAAAAGGGTGATCGTATAGGTGTTCTGGGGAAAAACAGCCTTGAATATTTTCTTTTATACAGTGCTGCTGCTGCACTGGGGGCTATCATACTGCCCATAAACTGGAGGCTCTCTGCAGACGAAGTTATTTTTAACCTGAATGATTGCGGGCCTAAAGTCCTCTTTGTTGATGAAGAATACCAGGAATTAACCGAAGGCTCTAAAGAAAAGCTCATTTCTGTAAAAGACTTTTATAACCTTAAAACTCAAGGTGGCAGGTTTCTTGATATTGCACCTTTGCTTGATAATTTAGGTGATTTTGAACCTGCTGATGTATCGAGTGATGATGGTTTTGTAATTATCCATACTGCAGCAGTTGCAGGAAGGCCCAGGGGTGCATTGTTAAGCCATGGTAATGTCTTGTGCGCCAATATGCACCTTAATTACTGTTTCAATCTAACGCCAAAAGACGTTCATTTAAATCTTTTGCCCCTTTTTCATGCGATGGGACTTTTCATGGCTACAAACAGCTTTCATGCAGGGGTTGTAAATGTTAATATGAGCAAATTCGACGCCCAAAAGGCTGTTGAACTCATTGAAGAAGAGAGAGTGACTCTTTTGTTCGATTTTCCACCGATTCTATCATCCATTCTGAAAGCATCCGAAGAAACAAAAAGAGATATCCACACGCTAAAGTCTGTAATCGGACTCGGTACACCGGAAGATATAGAGAAATACCAGAAGATAACAGGCGGCACCTTCTATTGCATGTACGGGCAAACTGAGACATCATGTATTGCTACTTTAGGACGTTACGATGACAGACCGGGCTCGGCAGGAAAGACCATATCCCTTGCTGAAGTAAGACTGGTTGATGATTATGGTAAGTCGGTGCCTGCAGGGCAGGTGGGTGAAATTACAATGAAGGGCCCAATGATTTTTAAGGGCTATTGGAATCTTCCCGAAGATAACATACATACTTTCCGTGACGGGTGGCACCACACAGGAGATCTTGGCCGTTTTGATAAAGACGGTTTCCTTTTTTATGCAGGCCGCAAACCGGAAAAAGAGCTTATAAAACCAGGCGGTGAGAATGTTTATCCGGCTGAAGTGGAAAAGGTAATACTGGAGCATCCTGCCATTGAAAGGACTGTTGTTTTTGGCGTACCAGACCCCAAATGGAAAGAGGGAATCAAGGCTGTTTGCCAGCTAAAAAAAGGCGAGAATCTTGATTCCAAACAGCTTATAGATTTTGTCGGCGAACGTATCGCCCGTTTCAAGAAACCGCAGTATGTAGAATACATAGATCAAATTCCATTCCAAAAGGATGGCTCA
>JASJGP010000325.1:0-2518 GCA_033791485.1 Desulfobacterales bacterium
TCTATCAATCTGCCGCTATTGTCTACATTATCCAGCTGGCAAGGTCAGGCCTGATAAGCTTTCCCTCGTCAAGAGGGGCGCAGAGGAGGTGCTCGGTGCTCTGGCGCTCGGGCCTCTCGGGCTGCTGGCACCGTTTGTGCACCTGGGCGCGCATAAAAAGCATCCTTGCGAGGTTAAGGGTCTCGGAGAATTAGGAATACAGACTCCCACTAGAAAATAGTGAGACGACTATACTCTGTCAGAGATGCGGAAATAGTTTGGGCTATTGAGGCGCAAACTAGACTAAGAATTTCATATTTTAGATTTCGTAAAGAAACCTGTTTTTGCTGCTAAATATCACAGCCTTTCACAAACCTGCGATAAGAGAATAGTATCCGGAAAATTAGGGTCCTGGTCCAAAACGCCGTTAATTAATCCAAGAGCCTCTTTAAATCTCCCATTCATTTTGTGGTGCCGAACCTGTTGTAAATCACCTTCCAGCCGTTCCCGAAGGCTGAAGGTTGATTTCCCTCTTCCATACAGCAGGCCACTCGCAGATCCACCGACATTATCGGTGATAAGCACGGTAATTGCCCCTACAATCACACTTAACAAAAAAGCAACAAGGACCCACCCAGCATCGCTCCCCAAATGCCTTTGAGCGCATAGCCACAGGTAATTCCAGCTAAAAAGAGATAGGGGAAGGGCAGCATGCAACTTTTCAGGAAATGGGTTCTGGCTACCGAGTTAACATTTTTCATTAATTGCTTTCGTTACTTCGATCCATCAGCAGAAGTTGAAGACTTCTTTATTTCGCCACCTGATATAACCTTTTTAATCATGAAACCTCAAATATTTCATGAACATCTTATTTTAAATCATTTGTCATTATGGAATCATCCCTTACCAAAAAAAACTTTACAACACTTTAAAGAAGACATATTATTAATTACGCATAATGTATATACACAAAATGCGTATTCACTTAATGCGTAATGAAAGGTGGTTTTTATGGAAAACCCTTTTTCGTATTCAGAGTACGTTACCGGTGAAGCTTTTTGCAACAGGGGCGCAGAGCAAAAAGACTTGATTTATTATGCTCAAAATTCACAAAATGTCCTGATTTATTCCCACCGGCGCATGGGTAAAACGTCTCTGGTGCATCAGGTAATTCACCGGCTTAAAAAAGCGAAGCCAAAGGTCAACTCTGTATATATCGATCTGTACGGCACTCTTGACGAAAATGATTTTATTGACGCTATCCTTACCGGTCTTACGCAAATAGAATCAAAGCTCGAACGGATCTTAAAACAAATGGCTGGGCTCAAGGTAACCGGCAGCATCGATCCTTTAACCAACTTGCCAACCCTTTCAGCATCAATTAAACCGAGAGAAAAGCCCGAGTACCTGGAAAAGGCGCTCAACCTCTTGGCTTCTTATTCAACAAATCAAAAATTGCTGGTCGTATTCGATGAGTTTCAAGAGGTGGCTAAATATTCAGAGCAAGGTTTTGAAAAGCGTCTTCGAAAAGTGATTCAGGGGCATCGGAATATCAGCTACATCTTTTCAGGCAGCCAAAAGCATATTTTAATTGAGATGTTCGATACGGCTAAACGGGCCTTTTACAAGATGGCCCGGAGCTACCCGCTCGAAAAGATCGAAATTCGTGATTACACTGATTGGGCGCAAAAACTTTTCAAAAAGAAAAATGTAAATGTCGATGAGGAAATTATCGTCGATATCGTAGAACGCTGCGATTATCAGCCTATGTATATTCAGCAGTTTTTATTTGACCTGTGGCGTTCCGACATTGTCAGCTTGGATGTTCTTGAAAAAATCCAAAAATCAATCATCACCAGGCAAAAGAATCAATTTATCGTTCTCTGGGATCTGTTAACACAGAACCAAAAAAAAGCCTTACGGCTGCTTGCTGAAACAGAGGGTGAAAGCATCTATGCCGCCGAGCAGCTTCAACGCGTGGGCTTTAATTCGGGGTCCGTCCTGCAAAGAGCGCTATTGTCACTCATTGAAAAAGAAATACTATCCAAAAACGCAACATTTCAATTTCAAGACGCTATGCTAAAAAATTGGGTTCAAAGCTTATCTTGAAATTCCCCCAAGCAAACTTTCGAGCCTCAAATTCTTTTTCAGCCTCAACCAAGCATTCAAACCGCCACTCCGGTTGGCTGCTGATGGTACTCTATGAGAATATTTTATGAATCGATGCTTTCTAGGGGTATCAAAGCTATTACACATGACAGATCAAATTCACCTAACTCAATTTGAATTTTGCCAAAATTATAAAATTGAGCTGCCACAAAGACTATAATGGGTCGCAATTCATGCGTCATTATGTTACTGTCAATATTTAATACTATTTCAGATAGTTAATACAAAATACGCAGCTTGGCACCAAACGGGCACGGTTATTGAACTAAAACAATGAAATGATTTTCAGTCTAAACCCGTCTTATCATAACCGGGCTTTTTAGAAAAAGCATTTTTCTAAAAGTCGGAGCGAAGCCTCCGGCTCGTAAGG
>JASJGP010000326.1:0-5057 GCA_033791485.1 Desulfobacterales bacterium
TGGCTTCCTTTCACAAGTTTTTATTTATTTTTTAAGCAAGTTACATGCCAAAAGATATAAGTGCTGAAAAAACAGGTAAAAAATATTTTGCATTTATTTTCTTGACAGCTTAACCATTAATATATAATCTTAATAGTAACAATTATTATTAGTATTAAAGATTCTTATTATCATCGCTGCCTATTTCCAGCTTTAAGTGTGTAAAATATTATCACATCTAAAGTCAATCAGATAGTAAATTTTAGATTTTTCTTATTAATCTATAAAGACTGTCTATTAATTAATCTTTCCAAGAAGGGAGAAAACATGGAAACAGAGAAACTTATTTCAAAGAAAAAAAAGGAAAAAAACTTAAAAGATCTTACCATATGCGACACAACCCTGCAAATGCTTGAAAAGGCAAGAAAAGACGGCGTAGAAACCGCCTTCGATCGTGCAGAAAACATGAAAGCCTGTCCCATCGGTTCTAATTCCGCCTGCTGCAAACATTGCTCAATGGGGCCATGCAGGCTAAATGCAAGGGACCCATACGGTAAAGTTGGTGTATGTGGTGCAACCATAGATACAATTATGGCAAGAAATTTTGCACGGATGGTAGCTGCCGGAGCGGCTGCACATACGGATCACGGTATGGCCATGCTCGAAGTCTTCCGTGAAGTTGTTAGAGGCAATATTAAAGATTACAAGATTAAAGATGTTCAAAAGCTGGAAGAAGTTGCCCTTTCCATTGGAATAGAGGTTGAAGGGCGCACAACTGAGGAGATTGCAAAAGACCTGTACGTTCAACTGGAAGCAACTTACACTCAGATCGAAGGAGAAATTCCTTTTATGAAAAGGGTCCCGCCAAAGACACTTGAGACCTGGCGTAAACTCGGTGTTGTTCCCCGTGGTGCCATGCTTGAAATTATGGAGATGATGCACAGGACTCATATGGGTGTGGATCAACATTATGAAAATATTACCAAGCAATTTACCCGTACAGCATTGGCAGATGGATGGGGTGGATCCATGGTCTCTACGGAAATATCCGATATCCTTTTTGGAACGCCGACACCGGTTGCCGTAGATGTAAACATGGGCGTACTCAAGGAAGATCAGGTGAATATTATTGTCCACGGCCATGAACCTAATATGTTTGAGTCGATGGTTGTATCGGTAAATTCTCCGTCTTTAATTCAGGCGGCTAAAGATGCCGGTGCCACAGGAATAAATCTGGTTGGCATGTGCTGTTCCGGCGCGGAGATGATGTCTCGCCACGGAATTCCCCATGCAGGAAACTTCATGTCCACAGAAGCGGTTTTAGTTACCGGTGCCGTTGACGCCATGTGTGTTGATATCCAGTGTATCAAGCAGGGACTTGCAACGGTCGCTGAATGCTACCATACGCCTTTTATTACAACAAACCGGAGAGCTCGTATTGAAGGAGCCTTGCACATTGAATTTAATGACCATGACCCCATGGCCTGTACAGATGAAGTAGTTATAAAAGCCATTACCCGTTTTAAGAACAGAAATGTTTCAGTCGAAATACCAAAAATAACCAACATCGGAATTCAGGGGTTTTCTCATGAGTCCATCAATTACATGCTTGGAGGATCTTTCAGGGCTTCCTATGCACCCCTTAATGAAAACATTATCAATGGAAGGATACGCGGTGTTGCCGGAGTTGTGGGTTGTACCAATCCCAGGGTGAAGCATGACTGGGCGCATGTGGAACTGGTTAAGGAGCTTATTAAAAACGACGTTCTTGTCCTCCTTACAGGCTGTGCGCAGATTTCCATAGCCAAGGCAGGGCTTTCGGTCCCTGAAGCTGCTTGTCTTGCAGGGCCGGGATTACACGAAGTTTGTGAGACAGTCGGAATGCCGCCGGTACTGGGACTGGGATCATGTGTGGACAATAGCCGGATTTTGATTGCTGCTTCCGAAATGGTCAAGCAGGGCGGCCTGGGTGATAGTCTGGCAGATCTACCGGTAGCCGGTGCCGCGCCTGAATGGATGAGTGAAAAGGCAATCAGTATCGGCCAATATTTTGTTGCCTCCGGCGTATATACTGTTTTCGGAGTGACCTTCCCCATTGTTGAAGATACAAAATTTCATAAACTGCTCTTTGAAGGCCTCGAAGAACAGGGACTCGGCAAGTGGGATTATACACCGGATCCACATATCATGGCCCAAAAGATGATTGCCCATATTGATAAAAAGAGAAAAGCATTGGGTATTGACAAGGCCAGGGAACGTGTTCTCATGGATATGTTGGATCGTCGTGGTATTGAAGCAGCTTAGATAAGACAAAGTGGAAATTTGTAGCCTGTCATGGCTTGAGTTTAACTTTAACCTTTTTCGATTATTTCCGGATGATCTTTAAAAAACCTGTATAGCGTCGCCCGTCCGACCCCGAGAAGCCTGGCTGTTTTTGCTTTATTGCCCCCTGTTTTGATAAGGGCCTTATTAACTGCATCAATATCCAGCTTCCCGGACGGGCCGCGTTTTTGAATGCTGTTTTTAGAAGTTTTAAGTTCCAGGGGAAGATCATCCGGTTTAATAATACTTCCATGACATTTTACAGTAGCGAATAAAACGGCGTTTTGAAGTTCACGAACATTCCCCGGCCAGCTATAAGCCATCATGACAGAGAGCGCTTCATTCGAGAATTTCTTTTTCTTTTGATTTTTATTTTCCGCCTGATCCAGAAAAGAATCTATAAGAATGAAAATATCGGTTTTCCTTTCGCGAAGTGGAGGAATATTTATAGGAATCACATTAAGCCGGTAAAAAAGGTCTTCACGAAATTTGTTTTTCCGTACTTCTTTTTTAAGATCCTTGTTGGTTGCGCTGATTACACGGACATTGACTGATATTGTTTTTTCTCCGCCCACCTTTTCAATGATGCCGTCTTGCAAAAACCGCAGAAGCTTTACCTGCAGGATCTTTGGAAGTTCTGCAATCTCATCAAGCAAAATACTGCCCCCGTCTGCAAGCTCAAAGCGTCCTTTTTTATCCCGGATGGCACCTGAAAAAGCCCCTTTCACATGACCGAAGAGCTCACTTTCGATAAGACCTTCGGGAAGAGCGCCACAGTTAATAGGTACAAACGGTGCGCCTCCGCGGTGACTTTCATTGTGTATAGCAAGTGCAACCAACTCCTTACCGGTTCCTGTTTCTCCTGAAATATGCACAGGGTAATCGTATTCGGCCACATCTTTGATTTGCCTGAACAGCATGAGCATTTTCCTGTCCCTGCCGATTATATTGGAAAAACCGGTGGATTCTCCGACCCTGATCTTAAGGTTTAGCAGTTCTGTAACGTCTATAAAGCTGGCAAGCATTCCGAAATCATGGTTGTTATCATCTTTCATCATAACGGCAGTCATTTCGACATGTCGGGACTCACCGCCTTTTGTCATTATATTCATTGAATATTCAGCTTTGTCAGTTAAAGTCAGCTTATCGTTGAGAAAAGAACAGTGCCCCCCGCAGAAAGGTTCTCCAAAGGCTTGATGGCAATCTTTTCCAATAACCTCTTTTCTCTTGTAGCCGGTGATTTTCTCTGCTGCTCTATTAAAATAAAATATACGCCGGTTCAAATCATGCGCAATTATACCATCTTTTAAATTGTCAAGAATACGTTCCAGGTTCTCTTGATTCGATATTACTTTTTTAAGGTATAATTTAGGCATAATGAATACAGACAAATCTTAATGGAATAACGTATAGCAATTAACACAATTAATCCGCTTTATCAACAAAATCATTAATATTCAAATCATCTCTGATTCCAAGGCGTGTGAATGCAAAATTGTATTTAACAGGATCATCAGAAACCAGTTTTTGAAACCGAATGTTGGTATATTGCTAACATAATGAGACCTTTGAAAAATGGTAATTTTCGAAGTCTGCGCTTATCTGCAAAGGTCTCATATTGATTGCTTTAAGGTGCCGTTTACTCTGAGAAATACTGCTTTAATTAAAAAAATTGATTATAATAAAGAATTCATTTTTTGACCTTGATCATCCCCCCATATCGCAAAGACGGTTGTGCCGGCAACGCCGAATGCAAATGCTGCAAGAAAGTTGACGTAGGGTCCGAGCATCCACAGGAAAGCACCTCCAAATGCTGCCACTGATACTACAATATCACGTATAAGATAATACAGACCGAACATGCCTGCTTTGCGATCTTCCGGCGCAAGATCCATAATCAGCGCTTTTCGGGTTGGTTCACCAAATTCTTTTAAGCCACGTAGGATAAATGCAAGCACCAGCAGAGGAAAAGATTGACAGAACAAAAGTGCCAGAGGAAAAAATGTAAAAAAGATAAAGGTAGTGACAACAAAGGGTTTTTTTGTGCTTTTGTCGGCAAAATATGCCACCGGAACATAAACAAGCATGGCCACAACCATTTCAATGCCTGTTAAAAAGCCAAACTGGATTGCGGAAACAGGTTTTGCAATTGTTTTCATGCTCCATATAACAACAAAAGCATACGGAATCTGCTCGCAAAACCTCACCAGGATATCTGCCACAAGGAGTCGTTTAAGGGATGGACTCATGTAGCGCATAAGTTTCAACGGATTCTTTTCCGGTGAAACAGACCCCTTTTTCGATGCTAGCGAAGGATCGTCTTCTATTAGAATTTGCTGTACTATTGTTGCAACAACGGATAAAAACAACGCAACAACAAAGGCGGCCCGAACTCCGTCACGCTCACCCCATAAACCGATACAAAGCCCTCCCACAATCGGTCCAAGAGCCATGGGAATTCTTCTCACAAGAGAAAGCATGGAAACCCCCATGGTTCTCTTCTTCAATGGAAGAACTTTTGAAATAAGACTCATGGTTGCCGGCAAGGATATTGCAGACCATGACAGAAAAAACACAGCACCCACTAAAACAGCCTGCCAAGAAGGAACAAAAATAACAATAAGATATCCGAACATGGCAAAGATGTTGAAAACAAGAAGGGCTCGTTTGGTGCCGATTCTATCGGAAAGATAACCCCCTGGATAGGCATAAAGAGCTGATAAAAGATTATCAAGACCGTTTAAAAGACCGATGGA
>JASJGP010000327.1:0-4248 GCA_033791485.1 Desulfobacterales bacterium
AAGTGGACAGGGAACAGCGGCCCGATATTGATAAGATATATATCACTGCGGTTTCGGCTCTCACCGGATCGGCAGGCTGGCCCCTTAATGTTTTTTTGACCCCTGATTTAAAACCCTTTTATGGAGGAAGCTACTTTCCGCCGGAATCGAAGCCAGGACTCATTTCCTGGAACTATCTTTTAGAACAGATTGCTGCAGCATGGAATGATCCGAACCAGCAAAGGAAAATCACATCTTCTGCTGAGGGCCTAACAGAAACCATACGGCAGCATCTTACCTCCCACTCACTTGCAGAAGAGGCTTTCGATTCAAAACTTTCGGAACCGGCTCTGGACGCTTTTGAATCTGCTTTTGATAAACAGCACGGTGGTTTCAGCAAAGCCCCTAAATTTCCATCTCCGGGAAATCAGAATTTTCTCTTTTCCTATTTTGCTACTAATTCGAGCAATGATATAAAGCGTGCAAAAAAGGCGAAGGACATGGCTGTTTTTACTCTTTATGCTATGGCAAAGGGGGGAATTTACGATCATCTGGGCGGAGGATTTCATCGTTACTCTACGGATGAAAAGTGGCATCTTCCTCATTTTGAAAAAATGCTCTACGACAATGCCCAATTGATTATTAATTATCTACAGGCATATCAAATTAGCGGTGATCCTTTTTTCAAGAGTGTAGCCATAGAAACTATAGAATATGTTCTTCGCGATATGACCCATCCTGAAGGGGGTTTTTATTCGGCAGAAGACGCCGACAGTTTTCCGCCAGACCTTGATCATATGGACCCTGATCACACCGGTGAAAGTGATAAAACCAAAGGAAAAGCCGAAGGGGCGTTTTATATCTGGAAATTTAAAGAGATTGAAAACCTTCTTAGCGGTGAGATGGGGGAATTCTTTGCATATCGCTATGGCTTATCACGAAAGGGAAATGTGGAATATGATCCTTTTAATGAATTCAAAGGGGAAAACATAATATGGAGGGCACATTCGCTTAATGAAACTGCTGAAAATTTCAACAGGCCCCTGAAAGAGGTTGAACAGAGACTGGCTGAGGGGAAAAAGATACTCTTTGATGTCCGAAAAAAGCGGCCAAAACCTCATCTGGATGACAAGATAATTACATCGTGGAATGGTCTGATGATTTCAGCACTGGCCAGGGGATATCAGATTTTGGGAAATGACACATACTTAGATGCCGCCAAGCGGGCTGCCACATTTATCCGAAGCCGCCTTTACGATCCTGAAAAGAAGCAGCTTTACAGAAGCTGGCGTAGCAATCAAACACATGTTTTGGGAATGGCAGGCGATTGGGCTTTTGTGATCCAGGGCCTTATCGATCTTTATGAGTCGGATTTTAATCTCCAGTGGCTCGACTTGGCAATGGAACTTGCCCATGAACAGCTAAGCCGTTTTTATGATTCGCTTCACGGAGGCTTTTTTATGACTGAAGCAAACCACGATAAGCATCTTATAATCAGGATCAAAGAAGAGTACGACAACGTAATTCCTGCTGCCGGCAGTGTGGCAACATTGAATTTTTTACGTTTATCCGCTTACGGTGATAGATCTGATTTTAAAAAAGCTGCTGAAAAAACATTAAAATCTTTTGTACCAAAAATCAGGCAAAACCCGGAAGCCTTCACCCAGATGCTTGTTACAATGAATTTTGCCCTGGCAAATCCGGTGCAAGTCATTATTGCAGGCAGTATGGATGATAATGGGACCAGGGACATGCTGAAAAAAATCAGGTCGATGTCAATATCGGGATCAATTCCCGGCATGACCATTTTTCTTGTCAGCAGCGATGCAGACAGGGCAAGACTGAAGAAATATTTAAGCTTTGTTGAATCGATAAAACAAATAGACAACAAGGCTACGGCCTATGTCTGCAAAGATTATACATGCAGCAAGCCGGTTACCAATCCGGACATGCTGCTGAACCTACTTAAAAATAACACTCCAGCGAATTAAATTACGCTGAAAGGAGGCTATCATGGAATTTAAAGACATAATCAATAATCGAAGGGCGATCAATTTTTTCGATCCTGAAAAAAAGGTTCCCGATGAATTATTAAAAGAGGTGATTGAAATGGCGGCAAAAGCGCCGTCAAGCTTTAACCTTCAACCCTGGAATCTTATTGTTTTAAGAGATCCTGAAGAAAAAAAGAAGCTTCAGGAACTTGCCTGGAACCAGCCCAAGGTCAGCGAAGCACCGGTGACCCTTATTGTCCT
This sequence comes from Desulfobacterales bacterium, assembly GCA_033791485.1. GTDB lineage: Bacteria > Desulfobacterota > Desulfobacteria > Desulfobacterales > JAUWMJ01 > JAUWMJ01. Next base: position 2,232 of record JASJGP010000327.1, read on the forward strand.
TGCGGACAGGAATGGATGGAAAGAAGGGCATCCGATTTTGGAAAAAAACTTTAAAGAGATGATACAGGCCGGCGCTATGACAAAAGACCAGCACCAATGGTTTCTTGATGCCTGCACAGGTCTGTATGGCAGTGGTGAAGAAAAACAGATGGCCTTTGCAGTCAAAAACACCGGTTTTTTTGCCATGGCGCTTATGTTTGCAGCAAAAAGCCTTGGTGTTGATACCCACCCCATGGATGGTTTTGATCATCAAGGGGTAAAAGAAGCTTTTAATATTCCTGAAGAATACTGGGTGCCGGCATTAATTTCTGTGGGGTATTTTTTAAAAGATAAGACGCTTTCTCCTCCCAAATGGAGAAAAAGCTTCGAAGAAATTGTAGTAAATTTTAATTGACAAGCAGAATGATTCTAAAACCCTCCCGAAATGGGAGGGTTTAGCTTATAGTCATTCAACTTAAAAACAACAATACTATAAAGGCCTAATCTCCCTGACCGGCCATATAATCATCATACAATCCTTCAATATAGCCTTTATGCTTGGCTTCTTCCTGGGCCAGCAACTGAAACAGTTTGATAACATTTTCATTATCTGCTTTTTGCATAAGATCATTGTACAGTTTCAGTGCTTTTTCCTCTTTCTTCATGGCAAGTCTTAATATGTCCGTATAGTGCATACCCTTTTCATATTCAATATCTACTAAATAATCGCTCCGCTTTATATCTGTGATCCATTCAAGTTTATATTCGGAGATTTTTTCTTGATTTGTGCTGAAATCTTCAAGCATGGCCTGGTGCTTTCGCTCTTCTTTTGCAAATCCTTCAAACATTTCTCTGGTTCCCGAAAAAGCCTCCTGACTGCTTATTTCTTCATAAAACTGTACAGCCTCTTTTTCCTTTTCGATTGCGTAATTAATGATTTCTTCAACTGAGTTAAAATTCATAATTATCTCCTTTCATAAAATAGATGCTTTGGGGTATTCTTCATGAGTAAATTTATTTCCCTGTTTTTTCAGACTACTGATTATCTTGGAAACCTCTTTTATCCCCATTTTTACCTCCTGAACCAGGACAAGCCGGTTTCAGTATCCCGATAAATCGGGGGATAAAATATAATGGTATGTTTTTAGCCTTTTCCAAATGAGAAACGGGTGAACACGGATTACACAGACATATTATTTTTTTTCAGATATGGCAAGTTTTAAAAACCCGTGCAGACCTGTGTAAATCTGAGTTTTATATTCAAATGATTAATTTTGATGGTCTCGTAAAAAGTCCGATTTAGACGGTTTTGTAAAAAGTTCAAATTCAAGGCGTGCAAAATTTGGAATCATGAGGCGTACTTATCGTACGTTGAATGATTACAAAATGCAGCACAACGCAGAAGTTGGGCTTTTTGCGAAACCGTCAATTTCTATTCTCCTAAATCCTCCCTTAGCACACGGTGAAGTATTTTGCCGGTTGGCGTCCTCGGCATTTCATCCTGTTTGATGAATTTAACATTTTTTGGTCGCTTGTACCCGGCCAGCTTGTCTTTGCAATAGCCCATGATAGTTTTTTCATCAAGTTCGCCATTTGGTACCACAACGGCAACAACTTTTTCCCCCCACTTTTGGTCCGGCAGACTGATAACCGCAACATCAAAGACACCAGGGTGGCTGCCGATCACCTCTTCCACTTCGCTCGGATAAACGTGTTCGCCGCCGGTGATAATCATATTGTCTTTTCTGTCCACAATCTGATAGAAACCGTCTTCATCGCGTCTGGCCATGTCACCTGCGGAAAACCACCCTTCACGAAAGGAACTGGCAGTTTTTTCCGGAAGCTTGTAGTATTCATCAAAGAGCATGGGCCCGCGTGAATAAAGTTCCCCTACTTCACCAGTGCCGACTTCGTTTCCCTGTTCGTCAAATATTTTAACAAAATCCGTACCAAGATTTTCAAAACCTATGGAGCCCAGTTTTTTCATCTGATATTCAGGCTTTAAAACCGTTACGATGCCTGCCTCTGTGGATCCATA
>JASJGP010000328.1:0-7584 GCA_033791485.1 Desulfobacterales bacterium
GGGTTCGTGTTAGCCAGGCTTGGGCAGGATCTGGGTGGGGTGCTATGCACCTGCCTCATGTCGGTCATGAAGTTATTGTGAGTTTTATAGAGGGTGATCCCGATCAACCAATCATTACCGGACGGGTATATAACGATAAGAATAAACCAGCTGATTCATTGCCGGGAGAACAACACAAAAGCGTTATAAGAAGTTTTGGCGATAATGACATTGTTGTTGAAGATAAAGAGGGCGATAAACATATTCTTCTTAAACAAGCCTGTGGTAATGAAATTCGTATGCACGAAAAAACGCCTGATATCGAAATCAAACAAGAGTGTGGTAATGAAATTTTAATGAAAGCCTCAGGCGCTGACATTGAGATTAAACAGGCTTGTGGCAATGAAATACTTATGCATGAAGCGGAGGGTATTCAGATACGCGATAAATTTGGTAATGAAATTGTATTAGACTCTGTTGCGGGCACTATGAAACTCCGTTCGCCTAGTCATGAATCAGTTATTGAGCTTGGAAAAAGTGTCTGGATAGGTACGATGAGTGACTTTAAACAAAATGCTAAAGGCAATTTGGCAATAGCAATCTATGGAACTAAGGATGAGTATATTGTTGGCCCTGTAAAAATTAAATATGATGGGATAAATATTAGTAATCATGGGGGGCTCGTTCAAGATAATTTTATTGGTGGCAAAAGTTCTAATTTTGTTGGGGTCAATACGAGCTTTAGCGCATCATATTCTACGAGCCATACAGTTGGCTGGAAACGCACTAAAGATGACTCATCGGTTCTGGAGGAGGTAGATGGCCGAAAAAAAGAGATAATGAATGCCGACTACAGTCAAATTGTTACCGGGAAATTCATAATGACGTCTGGCGAGCAATTATCGTTAGGGGAAGGCGGAAGTGAATTTACTATGAAGGGTGGAGATATAGAAATACGTGCAGCGGGTGATATAACTATTAGAGCAGATGGTAATATTAACCTTAAGCCAGGTGGCAAGGTAGTTATTCCCAAAGGAAAACTAGATGCAAAAGACCTTGGGATAAATTAACAAGTATCAAGTAAGGATGGTTTGGAATAATGGGCTGGCTTAAGAATATTTTCATTATATTTTATATCACCATGTTTTCACCTGGCTCATTGGAGGGGTAATGGAAATAGTTAACCAGACACCCTTTAAATTTGCATCTATCGTGGGTCGAATTGGCTTCCCAAATTATTCACTCTCTCTTATTATCAAAGGAACGTTTAATTTAACCAATGGCGATATGTCTGTATATTCTGAGGAACAATTATGCCCAACAGGCGATGAGCTATATGAAGACGATGACGAAGGCCAGGGAAGCTGTCGCTACGAATCAGACTTTGCCTACTTTAAACCCCGTGCTGATCTTCTCTTGGCAGGCAAGTGTTATGTTCCAAATGAAAAACCTACCAAAGTATGTCGAGTGACTTTTCAAGTAGGCAACAAATCCAAATCATTGGCAGTCATTGGAACTCGATACTGGAATGACTCTTTCAAATCTATTACTGATCCCGAACCATTCACCGAAATGGAATTGCGTTATGAGAATAGTTATGGAGGTGAAGGTTATAAAAAAAATCCTGTTGGCAAAGGGTTCAAAAAAGAACAAAACGGAAATGAAGCTAAGCTATGGCCGCTTCCCAATATTGAAAATATTCAGCAGCGTAATAATTCACCTGATGATCATTCTGACCTGGCCGGTTTCGGCCCATTAGGGAAAATGTGGCATGAGCGTTTTTCAAAAATGGGCACCTATAAAAGAACCTGGCTCAAAGAGAGGTGGCCGTGGTTCCCAAAGGATTTCGACTGGAGCCATTTCAACGCCGCCCCGCCTGATATGCAAGTGGAAGGGTTTCTAAAGGGAGATGAAGCGTTTTTTTTTGAAAACCTCCACCCGACTCACTCACAATATCGTTCACAATTGCCATGCGTCAGAATACGTTTGTTTGTGAATACATGTCATAAAGGTTCTTTGAACGACCCGCAGTTTAAAGAAGTGAGCGTGAATCTGGATACACTTTGGGTTGACATGGAAGCAGAAAAGCTGGTGCTTGTCTGGCGAGGATTGACCGCTGTTCAATCGGAAGATTATGAAGAAATTCAGCATATTTTTATTATATCCGAGAAGCTGGAAGCTCCTAAGCAATCTATAGATTATTACCATGATCTTCTTCTCAAAAAGCTCGCTGAAGAGGATGCAGATGAGAGTTATGATGTAAAGCCGCTTGAGGTGGAGGATGCCGAAGATACAAAGGAAGTAGACGCGGAGATTGCTAAAGCGGAAGCACATATGAGAGCTTCTTTATTAGAAGCTGGCATTGATCCGGATAACCTGCCGGAGCCAACAGCTGAACAGAAGGCAGAAGAGGCGAGAATCCTTAAAGAAATGGGGATTGAAGATGAGCCGAAGGAAGACCTTATAACCCGTGAAATATTTCTGGAACGTGTCAAGAAGGGGGAAGCGTTTATCGGGGAAGACCTTAGAGAGTTAGAACTGTCAGGACTCGAATTGGAAGGGATAAATCTCCAATCAGCAATACTCTCAGGCGTATGCTTTAACAAAACGAATTTATCCGGCGCCACTCTCACAAAAACTAATTTAGCCGGGGCCGATTTATCCGGCGCAGACCTGAAAGGCGCAAACCTGAAAGAAGCGGATCTGACAGGTGCCAATCTCCAGGGCGCAGATTTAACTGGTGCTTTTCTGGATGATGCGATTTTTGAGAAGGCAAGATTAGCTAGGGCGACGCTTGATGAAGTTACCGCTATAGATACGATTTTTTCAGAAACCAATTTAGCTGGTGCAAGATTAATTAATAGCAACCTTAAAGGTGCTGATTTTTCTAAATCAAACATAGAAAAAACTAACTTTCAAGGCGCTAACCTCTGTGAAGCCTCTGTGGAGGGTGCAATGGGGAAACAGGTCAATATGACAGAGGCAGACCTAACAGAACTGCGGGCTTCTGGTGGCTGTGATTTTTCACACGGATTCTTTCGAAAAGCAAAGGGGCAAGAGTCAAACTGGGAAGGGGCAAAACTAGCTGGGGCTGATTTCACTTTCACTCAGATGGAGGGTGCTGATTTCACGTCAGCCGATTTGGAAAGCGCTAACCTTTCCGCTGCAAATATGAAGTACACACGTTTTACCAAGGCAAATCTAAAAGAGGCAAAGCTTGTTCAAATAAACCTGTTCAAGGGAAGCTTGGAGAAGGCCGATCTTACCAGGGCTGATTTCAGGGGCTCAAATTTGTATGGTGTTGAGTTCCTTGATTCTATTGTCGATGAGACAGTGTTTGAATTTAGCAATCTCAAGATGACAAAACTTTCACAGGGATAAATTTGTTATGGGAGCATTTTTAACTGCTGAAGAGGTCATTGATAAAGTTAAATCGGGTGAGGCTCTGGATGATACTATTCTCTCTGAGCTAGATTTGTGCGGCGCAAATCTTCAGCGGGCTAGGTTTAAGCGAGTCACTTTTGACCGTGTTAACTTTGATAACGCTAACCTCAGTGATGCTTACTTTGAGCATTCGGTGTTTAATAGAATCAGTGTGGTTGGAGCTGATTTTTCAGGGTCATTCTTGGAAGATGCAATTTTTATCAACTCGAATTGCGCGGGTGCCAGATTTTTAAAAGCTAATCTCTCTGGTGCTATGATTTTTTCAGAAAAAACCCCTGAGAAAGATCCATCAAAAGTAAACATTGATTTGAGTGAACTGGACTTTCCATCGTCTGCACTTAAATCCCTAAAGGAGATGAATATCTGCGGCTTCTCTAAAGGGTACTCCGATTTGTCTGACGCTGATTTTTCTGGGGCACTGCTCACAGGTACAAATTTTGAAGACACGGATTTGTCCGGTTCCAATTTCACAAATGCCCAACTTGAGAGAACGCAATTTGAGAATTGTTTGTTGAAAAATAGCCATCATCAAGGAACATTACTTCGGTACGCCATTTTTAAAAATAGCGATTTAAGCTCTGCCAATTTTTCTGGTGCCAAGTTGGAAGGAGCTGAGTTTTCCGAAGCAAAATTGGATAACGTCGATTTTAGCGAGGCTATTTTTTATAGTCCTAAATTTATTGGTACCGATCTGATTGTTATTGAAAAGACCCTTCCCAATAATTTGTCAAAATGCGGTTTCCTGAAATGCAACATTGGTGGGATGGATTTTTCTCATCGTGTTCTTCATAACGCTGATTTTAGCGAGTCAAACCTGGAGGGGGCCTGTTTTAAAGAAGCCGAACTTAAGGGCGCTAAGTTTGTGAGGTCAATATTAAAAGAAATTGATTTTAGAGGTGTTGATCTAACTGAAGCTGATTTTTCAGGTGCTGATCTGGTTGGGGCAAAGTTCGATGGATGTAATTTAACAGACAGTGATTTTTCAAACGCCGACTTAAAAGGAGCTGACTTAAAAAAAGCGCACCTGGTTGATGCAATTCTTTCCAATGCTAATATTTCAGAAGCCGATTTTTCTGAAGCATTGCTGGATCACTGCGAATTGAGCGGTTGTCACATCGATGGTGTTGATTTTTCGAATGCAGAAATTAATAATACCGATTTTGAAGGGGTCGATTTGACTCGTGCTCAAATAGCAAAAACTTCATTCACTCTTTGTAACATGAAAAAAGCCAAACTCACAGGAATGATTTTGTCTAATTGTAATCTCATTGATTCTGACTTATCAGATGCTGATTTGACTGGTGTCAATCTAGATAATGCGAATTGCACTCAAGCAAATTTCTCAAAAGCAAATTTGTCCGGATGTACAATGAAAAAAACGTCTTGTAATACAGCTGACTTTACACAAGCAAATTTGGATGGGGCCGATTTATCTTTTTCTGATTTGAGGTGCGCCCGTTTTGAAAGGGCGTCTATTAAAGGAAGTAATTTTACTCGGGCAAGGATGGATAAAACAGAATTTAATTTTGCTAACTGTCAAGCAACCGTTTTCAGCGGAGCGGAATTGCCATGTTCTGATTTTTCATATGCGGTGCTTATTAGTGCTGATTTTTCTGGCGCAGAAATGAAACAGGCTAAATTTCACAGGATTAATGATCAGCATACGAACTGGCGAGGAACCAATAGAGTTAACGTGGAATATACGGACAAAGATCTTGCCGAAGCAGAAGATTGGTTGCCTCCACGCCCACCAAATTAACGTAATAAAGGGGTCTAATATGATTAATGTTACCGAACTTTACCCAAAAGAAAAGAGTGCCAGTTACCTTGGCCCCGCAAAAGTAATTGAATCCGCTGAATATGAAGGAATAGTTCGCGTTCGACTAACGACGCATCAAGAAGAAAGCGAAGCATCGGCTCGTATTGCAGTCCCCTCTATTAATTCTTTAGTGGAAGGAGACGAGGTACTTGTGACGGGTGATGTTTTTGGTGATATGTATGTCATTGGATTGTTAACTGTTAATAAGAGCCATAAAAAGAAGTTGAGGCCCGAAAAGTTCGAAATAAGTAATGGGGCGTATGCGATGCTTGATGAGACATCGACGTCGCCTGCGTTTAAACTGTTTTCCAGGCGCAACGAGCTTCTTATTGAATATGATCCTGAATCGGAAAAAGCACGCATAAATATTGACTCTGGTGATCTTGAATTTATGACACACAATGGTGATATTATTTTCAGTTCAGCTAACAATATTCAACTAAAGGGTCAAAACATAGAGCTGGCTGGTCGATCAGGCATTCGATTGGGCGTTATCGATACAATAGGCCAGCTTGCGTCATCATTTTCTCTGCGGTCATGTAAAACAAGTTTAAGCTGTGCCAAGCTTGCTATTACTGCACAGCTGGGGGAATTCCAGCTTAAAGAAACTCGATTCGTTAGTTCTAAATTTCTGGGTAAGATCGAAGATTCGCAATTGATTGTAGGTAAGTTGGCAATCATTGCCAACACCATTACTGAGAAGGCAAAAAATGTATATAAAACTGTTGAGCAATTGACTCAGTTGAAAACAGGGAGAATGAGAACGTTGGTGGATTCAACCTTCCATATGAAAGCTAAAAAGACTTTTATGAAATCACAAGAAGACTTTAAGGTTAACGCTGAGAAAATTCATCTCGGCTAATATTATCAGGAGAATATCAAATGGCAGCAATATATCCAGCATCAACTAAAGGGGGAGGGCAATGTTTTGCAATGCCAGACGTATGTCTTACACCCGCGCCTCCTGCTCCGCCAGTGCCCATCCCATACCCGAATATTGGGATGGTAAATCAGGCAAAAAAAACATCAACGAAAGTTAAATTTGGGGGAAAGGAAGTGGTGACAAAAAAGTCTGAAATATCTCGCTCATCGGGGGATGAAGCCGGCGTCAACAAAGGAGTGGTATCAGGAATGAATATGGATAAAGTGACTTTTAAAAGTGGCAGCTCAAAGGTTAAGGCTGAAGGTCAGAAAGTTGTTCATCTTACCATTATGACTGGACACAATGGCAGTAATGCCAATAATCCAGCAGGTGCTCAAATCGTTCCTAGTCAAACCAAGGTGCTTATTGCGCCGTAGAATGCGTCATTCTATATGTCTATTAATATAAGAATATGAATACTGAAAAATTAGAAATGGGCATATTTATTGGTGCTATTATAATTGTATCACTCATATTTTTGTATATGCTTGACAAGTTTTTTTATCTTGATATGACTAAATTGGGGTGGAAACGAGCGCGAAAAAATTTCCCTAACGTCGCTGCTAAGCTTGGACTTGAACATTTTTCACCTAAATTGAAAATAAAAATTGGCGAAATTAAGGGCGAATTCAATGGCTATCAAATCAGAATTCGGCCTGATTATCGGGCAATAATCGAAGTTACTCAGATTGGTAGTTTACGTTTCCGTAGCTCGCGTTTAATGCTAAGTACTTCGAAGTCTCAGATAATATCGCCGCCAGAAGGAGTGAGGCAATTTGATTCTGGTAACAGTAAGTTTGATACATTCTTTCAAACTCGGTATGCGCTCCCTGATCTTGCTAAATTATTGACAGATGACGCATCAAAACTTGTTTGCTTAGAGCAATTTAGAAAGACCTGGAAAAATAAACTACGTTTAGTAGAGGTGGGTGATTCTGGTATCCGATGTTCTTTGAAATATGGACTTTCGACATATATTCCTGCAGAGACATTGGAAAAAATACTGCCTGATTTATGTGAACTGGCTAAAATATTTCAATCATTGTTGGATGCAGGAAATTCAGAAAATACTAATAGGGTGTAAATGTCCGAATACGAATAATTGGGGTCAGAGTCAATGCCAGCAAATAATTGAAAAGAAAAGAAAAGAAAAGAAAAGGGGTCAAGTCTTGACATGTCATATTAACTGACCTATATTTAAATTATGTCGCGCCCACTACGCATAGAATATGAAGATGCTTACTACCACGTAATGAATCGAGGCCGTGGCCGGCAGTGGGTATTCCCGGATTCAGGTTATTATGAAGATTTCATAAAGTGCCTGGAGGAAGCACATAAACGTTTTGGCATTGAAATCCATGCATATTGTTTGATGGGCAATCACTACCATTTGTTGATAAAAACACCCAGAGGTAATTTG
>JASJGP010000329.1:0-6652 GCA_033791485.1 Desulfobacterales bacterium
AAATGCCGGAGAGCCAGACGGTAAACAGGGTTGAAGATGCGGAAAAGGTTGCAGCCCAGCTTGGCTATCCTGTTGTCATTCGCCCGGCTTATACCATGGGTGGTACGGGCGGCGGTCTTGTGTATAATGTTGAAGAACTTCGTACTATTGCAGCGCGCGGTCTGGCTGAAAGTCTCGTAAACCAGGTTCTGGTAGAAGAATCGGTGCTGGGATGGGAAGAGCTTGAACTTGAAGTCGTAAGGGATGCAAAAAACCAAATGATAACCGTTTGTTTTATCGAAAATGTTGACGCCATGGGGGTTCACACCGGCGATTCTTTTTGTACCGCACCCATGTTGACTATTGATACCAAACTGCAAAAACGTCTTCAGAAATACTCTTATGATATTGTGGAAGCAATAGAGGTCATCGGCGGTACAAATGTTCAATTTGCTCATGACCCAAAGACCGGCCGCGTTTTTGTAATAGAGATTAATCCCAGAACTTCCAGATCATCCGCCCTGGCATCCAAGGCAACAGGTTTTCCGATTGCCCTGGTTTCTTCCTTGCTGGCCGGTGGATTGACAATGGATGAAATCCCCTACTGGCGTGACGGCACACTTGAAAAATATACTCCTTCCGGCGAATATGTGGTTGTCAAGTTTCCCAGATGGGCTTTTGAAAAATTCGAGGGTGTAGAAGATAAGCTTGGAACCCAAATGCGTGCGGTTGGTGAAGCCATGAGTATCGGGAAGAACTACAAGGAAGCTTTTCAAAAAGCGATCCGATCCCTTGAAATTGACCGTTACGGTCTTGGTTTTGCCAAAAATTTCAATGAAAAATCTTTAAGTGAATTAATGAGTATGCTGGTCGATACAACAAGCGAACGACAGTTTATCATGTACGAGGCTCTGCGCAAGGGAGCCGACATCCAGGCACTTTATGAGATCACCCATATTAAGCCCTGGTTTATCGAGCAAATGAAGGAATTGGTGGATCTCGAAGAAGAGATTTTGCAATATAAGGGACAGGTGCTTTCTGACGATCTGATTACCCGGGCAAAAAAGGACGGGTTTGCAGACAGGTATCTTTCCTTTCTTCTCGAAACTTCAGAGAAAGATATTCGACAAAAACGAATTTCACTTGGCATTGTTGAAGGCTGGGAACCGGTGCCGGTCAGTGGTGTGGAAAATGCCGCCTACTATTACTCTACCTATAATGCTCCAAATAAGGTTGAGGTGAGTGACCGGGAAAAAATTATGGTTCTCGGAGGAGGTCCGAACCGAATAGGGCAGGGAATTGAATTTGACTACTGTTGTGTACACGCAGCACTTGCCATCCGTGAGGCTGGGTATGAATCAATCATGGTTAATTGCAACCCTGAAACAGTGTCCACGGATTACGATACATCGGATAAACTCTATTTCGAACCCCTGACATGTGAAGATGTTTTAAGTATTTACGAAAAGGAAAAACCTAAAGGAGTGATCGTCCAGTTCGGCGGCCAGACACCACTTAATATTGCAAATGAGCTTGAAGCAGCCGGTGTCAAAATTTTGGGTACTTCTCCTGAAACAATAGATCTGGCGGAAGACAGAGATCGTTTCCGCAAAGTAATGCGAAAACTGGGAATTCCTCAGCCCGAATCCGGCATGGCAAGCACCCTGGATAAAGCCTTGGAAATAGCGAGCAGGATCGGATACCCGCTGATGGTTCGACCTTCTTATGTTCTCGGTGGACGTGCAATGGAAGTGGTTCTGGACGAGGAAATGCTTATCCATTACATGGCAGCAGCCGTCGGTGTTTCACCGCAACGCCCGATCCTGATAGACAAATTCCTGGAAAATGCCATTGAAGCTGAAGCAGATGCCATCGCAGACGGAACAGATGCATTTGTTCCTGCGGTTATGGAGCATATTGAAATGGCAGGTGTGCATTCCGGCGACAGTGCGTGTGTGATTCCTCCGGTAAGCATACCGGTGAAACACATTGAAACTATTTACGAATACACAAAAAAAATTGCAATTGAGCTCAATGTGGTCGGACTTATGAATATCCAGTATGCCATTGCAAAGGATACAATTTATATACTTGAAGCCAACCCCCGGGCTTCACGCACTGTGCCGAGTGTCTCAAAGGTTTGCAATATCTCCATGGCACGACTTGCCACTCAGGTGGTTATGGGCAGTAAAATTTCTGATCTTAATCTTAAACCAAAGCAGATCCCTCATTTCGGCGTTAAGGAAGCGGTGTTCCCCTTTAAAATGTTTCCTGAAGTTGATCCTCTTCTGGGCCCTGAGATGCGCTCTACCGGTGAGGTGCTGGGTCTGGCCAAGTCATTTGGCCTTGCGTTTTTTAAATCCCAGAAGGCAACCCAGTTGACACTGCCTTTAGAAGGAACCGTTTTGATTACCATTGCCAACAAAGACAAGCTAAGGGCTTTTGAACCTGCCAGGCTGTTTAGCGATTTGGGATTCAGGATTCTGGCTACAAAAGGAACCCATCAGTTTCTAAAGGAGAAAGGTATTGAATCTGAGACAATTCGTAAGCTGGGATACGGCAGACCTGACATCGTTGACGCAATAAAAAACGGAGAGATTCAGCTGATTGTCAACACCCCCAGTGGCAAGGAGAGCAAAGACGACGACTCCTATATCCGAAAGGCAGCAATTGAATATAAGATTTTAAACATCACCACCACAGCTGCCGCCCTGGCAGCCGCCAGAGGCATCGCAGCACGAAGAAAAGGAAAATCAAAAATTAAGTCTCTTCAGGCTTATCACGCTGATATTAAATAATGATGGCGTAACTACTTACGTAGTCAGGCTGAAGCTGTTTAGGCTGAAGGGGTCAGAAAAGCACGATTGCCGTACTTTGGCGGAATGTGATTCTTGCATCAAACATGGCTTAAAAATGTGTTTTCCCCTAACAGTCTTCAGCCTTCAACCTATCCACCTGAGCAGTTACATTTATTTTTGCTTTTTTAAACCGTCTTCATATCGCTTTTTCCCATACCAGTCGATCTGCCGGCATATTCCTCGTATAATACTCACTTCTCTGGCCCTGAGTTGCATGCGTGTAAAAAAATAGCGCAGCTTATTCATCCAGTAATCTGGATTTTCATGGTTAATATAGCTGATTGTAACCAGTATATCTTTAAGCTGGTCATACATTCCGTCAAGTTCATGGCGGTTTGCAAGGCGGGGCGCAAATTCTTCATTTTCTTTTCTGCCGACAGTAAATATTTCAAAACAGATGATCATCACAGCCTGCGCAAGGTTCAGGGAAGAAAACTCAGCAGTCGGGATGTTTACCAGTATATGGCAAAGTCTGATATCTTCGTTGGAAAGACCCTTGTCTTCAGGGCCAAAAATAATGGCAATCCGGTTTTTCCGGGATATAGGAATCAGCTTTTCGGCCAGCTTTGAAGGGGAATTGACAACCTGACGCTCCCCTCCAAGACGTGCTGTAGTTCCGACTACATAGTTATACCCGGATAGAGCTTCTTTAAGGTCTTCATGGAATTCTACATTCTCTACAATATCTGCTGCAACATGGGTTGCCAGTTTAAAGACTTTTTTAAGAATATAGTTTTCCGGATTTACAACAACAAGCTTACTTAATCCCATGTTGCACATGGAACGGGCGGCAGCCCCGATATTTTCAGGATGTCGGGGTTTATGCAAAACAATGGAGATGTTACTTAGATTTACTCTTTCAGTCATCAGCCGACAATTTCAAAACTATTAAAAAAGTAACCTATCTCAAAGGCAGCGGTTTCCGGTGCATCGGAGCCGTGTACTATATTTTTTTCTATGTCTGTGGCAAAATCCGCTCTTATCGTTCCTACTGCTGCCTCCTTGAAATTGGTGGCTCCCATCAATTCACGATATTTTGATATAACATCTTCACCTTCAAGAACCATCATTAGGGCAGGTCCGGACGACATAAAATCAGTCAGGCTTTCAAAAAAAGGGCGCTCTTTGTGAACTGCATAAAAGCCTTCAGCCTGCGCCTTTGTCATGTAAATCATTTTCATGGCGATGATCTTAAAGTTGCTTTTTTCAAGTCGCCTGATAACTTCGCCGATTAAGCCGCGGGCAACACCGTCCGGTTTGATTATTGATAATGTTCTTTCCATGAGTTTTTTTATCCTTTCACTTTAAAATTCATTTTCCGGTGCAATACTAAAAGCTCCAAGCCAAGTCAACCGGATAAATCAGAAATTTACAAACTTAGAAAGCAACTTGAGGTGGTAGGCGATTAGATTTAAAATGGTTGACTGTTTGAGCGTATTAGTGAGCGTTAAGAAAGACCGACAATTTAAATAATTTTTTCTATGAGTCGAATAATGCCGGCGTAAGCTGGTTTTGTATGAAAGAATCGATCTCAGTTCTTACTTTACCCTCACTTATGTGCGAGTTTCAGACACTTTTAAATATAATTGCCAGCTGCCTCGAGTTGACCTAATATTGAGTTTGTAAATTTCTGATAAATATAACCCTGAAAATACATTTCATACTTGCAGCTTTGTTTGACAACTTGATTTTCTATATTTTTCTGATATATTGAGCTAAAAGATCAAGCTTTTTAAATTATAATATAGGCCCAATTATGTCTCAAGAAATAGAAATTCTTTATCACATCAACAAAAAACGTTCCCTAAGCGCTTCATCAAAGGCTATTGAATTAGTATCTTCCGACATTCAGAAGTCAGTGACCTACTTTCACCAGAGCTTACCTGGCTATCGTCCAACCCCATTAACCAAACTAACACAATTGGCAAGACATTTAGGAATAAGCGATCTGTGGGTAAAAAGCGAAGCATCTCGATTTGATCTTAAAGCCTTTAAAGTACTTGGCGCAAGCTATGCCATAGGCAAAATGATGGCAAAAGAGTTAAAACTGGATTCTGAAAAGTTTACTTTTGAACAAATCGTATCACAGGCTTCAAAGTTTCGCAATCTGACCTTTGTCACGGCTACCGATGGCAATCACGGGCGGGCGGTTGCTTGGACTGCAAATAAACTCGGTTGTAGAGCGGTGGTCTATATGCCGAAAGGTTCATCAAAAGTCCGGCTGGAAGCCATACAAAATTTCGGCGCAGAAGCATCTATTATTAATGGAAATTATGATGATGCTGTGAGATTAGCTGCAAAGCAATCCAGCGAAAAGGGTTGGATTTTAGTTCAGGACACATCATGGCCGGGAAACGAAGAAATTCCAATCAATATTATGCAGGGTTATATTACGTTATTGACAGAAGCATTTCAGCAACTGGAGGGGGAATGGCCTTCTCATATTTTTATGCAAGCTGGTGTTGGGTCGCTTGCTGCGGCCCTTCAGGCATTTTTATGTAATTACCGTGATAAACCCAGGCCTTTTTTTACGGTTGTTGAACCGACGGAAGCTGCATGTTTTTATAAGTCCATGAATATAGCTGATGGGAAACCACATATTGTTCAGGGAGATCTGAACACAATCATGGCCGGGTTGGCATGTGGTGAACCGAGTGCAATTGCATGGGAGATACTAAAAGAAAATGCTGATGCATTCATAGCCTGCTCAGATCAGGTAGCTATAAAGGGCATGCGTGTATTAGGAAATCCCCTTGAAGGAGATGATCGTGTAATATCCGGTGAATCCGGGGCAGTGACTACCGGTCTTGTTTACGAATTGCTGAACAATCCCATGTTCAATGAATTGGCTGAACAACTTGGATTGGGATCAGATTCCAGGGTATTAGTAATTTCTACCGAAGGTGATACAGATCCTGAATATTATCGTAAAGTTGCATGTTAATAAGTCTATAGAAGTAAACATTTTATAACAATTACTGTAAATAAATCTTATTATATTTTAATGGTGAAAAACATGGAAAAAGTTTTTAACGGGCAGAAGTCGGCAAAACTGGGTACTGAAAAAAGACCCGCTGTTGTTAATGTACAAACCGAGAAAAGATTGAAAGAAGTAACATCAATATTTGAAGAAAACGGCTGGAAATATACAATTGAATTGGAACCGGATAAACCGGAGGAAATTACTGATCTGGAGATATTATTAAATCCACCAAAAGCAAAGATAGCCGAAAAGAAAATTGGGCGCAATGAACCCTGCCCATGTGGAAGCGGGAAGAAGTATAAAAAATGCTGCGGTAAATAATCCTATTGTGCATTCTAAAAAACCGAAACCGTATGGGAAAAACTTATTGCAGGTTATCCAAAAACAATCAACCGGGGCAATAAAGCACTGTTACGCTGTGTTTTACCTGTTTTCGTAATCTTTGGCTTTAACCTAAGTTGAGCGATATTTTGCGAAGATATGTGCTGAGATCTTGATGCATAAGGATTTGCAAAAACCGCAGGTGCTCCGCAGGAAATGCCCTTGGGGTGCATACCCGTGGATATGTCGAGGATTTTTGCAAAGCCTTTATGCGCAAGAGATCGGCGCAGATCGAGTAAAAAACCGCTCAATTTAGGTTTAAGATTGTTCTAAAACAACGGAGCGCGCACATGTCACCTAAGAAGACACAAACAGAGGGCAACAGGTTGGATCGGATTGTTGCCGCTGCCATCCGCGACCGGGAGAGTCGGGAGAAGACCTTTCGTGAGCTAGCACTAAAGATGTTCCGTTGTATGTGTGCGAGGTGCGGGCGCGAGTTCACAGGCAAGAA
>JASJGP010000330.1:0-3169 GCA_033791485.1 Desulfobacterales bacterium
CTCTTCGGGCTGATTTACCTTATACAAAGACCGCGGATTCCTAAACCGGGCACTGTTCCTGCAACCTGACCGGTTGGGCTAATAATTACGTAACAAATCTGCCGGAGCTCACCTTATTGAAAAAGGTAGAGCTTTGGTGGAAGGCAAAAAGGAAAAAAGCATTATGGATGGTGTAAAAAAAATACTGGTGGCTTTGGGTTTTTCAGAATATGCAGAAGGCATATTTGATTATTCGGCAAAACTTGCAAAAAGCCTGGATGCAGAGCTGATTGTTGCAAATGTCATAAACTCACGGGATGTTGCAGCAGTCGCGTCGGTGGCATCAATGGGTTATGAAGTAGATGGCAAGCATTATGTTTCAACGCTTAAGGAAGAACGCAAAAAAAAATTGGAAGAGATGCAAAACAAATCCGCTTTTAAAGGTGAAAACCTAAAAAGCATTTTTACAGTCGGTAATCCCATTGATGAACTTTTAAAAATTATTATCGAAGAAAAAGTCGATACGGTGGTTATGGGAGTCAAAGGGCGTACGGATCTGGAAAGTATCTTCATCGGGTCGGTTGCAGAGAAGATGTTTCGCTGTTGTCCCGTCACTTGCATTTCTTACAGGGATGAAAAAAATGCCAAGCGATTAAGAAAGCGCCTTCAATAACATCCGGCATAAAATTGATTCTGTGCTGAAGACCGGCTGTTAGTTTCTTTTTTTAACTATGAAGTGGGTTAGAATACATACAGGCTTCATAGAGGGAGGAAAAAATGTCCCAAAGACTATCATCAGCAATAATATTAATCGTTACCCTATCATTATTTCTTTGCGCTGCTCCGGCGCTTGCCGGTGACCGTTTCACCGATAATGGCGATGGTACGGTTACGGATCATAAGCTGGGAGTTATGTGGGCCAAAACGGATAATCACGGTGATATTGATTGGAAGCAGGCAGACAGATGGGTAAAATACACTTTTCCTGTAACCCTTGAAAAGAAGTATGACAACTGGCGCCTTCCAACCTTAAAGGAGCTGGAAAGTCTTAGTATTAAAGACAAAAATTATAAGGGTTATGAGACTGCTTGCGGCCAGTGGGTTAAAATAGTGCCTGAGATAAAACTCAGCTGTGGATGGATCTGGACATCAGAGGTAAGCGAAATCGGGCCAACCGCCAGTATTTTCAACTTTGACAACGTTTATCACTATACTGTTCGAAAGGCCCATAAGCGCGCTTACCGCGCCCTGCCGGTGCGCGACCTTAAATAATTGTCTTTAGCAAAAGAAACTCATGACTTAAACCCCCTCCCGCCATGGGAGGGGATAAGATTGAAAAAACCTACCGGAAAATCATAGAGTCCTAAACTATCCGAATGGCAGATTCATTCTCTGCTGCAGCCTCAATTACGATTTAGTATAAACGTGGGCCCGTGTTATTGGCAGATCATTGTTCGTTCCATTGGTAAAAAGCAGCTGAAACACACGGTTATTACCATATCTGAATCCTGCAATTGATCCGTTTAAAAACAGGCGCCATTGTCTCACAAAAGTTTCATCAAACATCTCCCGAACTTTTTTTACATTGAGTTCATAATTTTCCACCCAATACTCCAGAGTTTTTGCATAATGCCAGCGTAAATTCTCAACATCAAGTATAGAAAAGCCCGTTTTCCCCATTTCCTGTGCGATTTCAGCCAGGCAGGGAAGATACCCACCTGGAAAGATATATTTGAATGTCCAGGGATCACCCGAAGATGGAGTATCCTTTCCGATGGTATGTAATAGGCCGAGTCCTTCCTTTTTCAATAAAACGGATACTTTTTTTATAAAAATCGGGATAAATTTTTTCCCGACATGTTCAAACATACCGATTGAAACAACCTTATCAAAGCTTCCGTTTAAATACCTATAATCTTTGTATATTACCTTTATTTGATTATCAAGTCCCAATTCCTTTATTTTGCGATCGGCATATTCATACTGGTTTTTTGAAAGGGTGATTCCGACACCATTTATTCCGTATTTCTGAGCAGCATAGATAAGCATTCCGCCCCACCCGCATCCGATGTCAAGTAGTGAATCACCAGGTTTCAACAGAAGCTTCCGGGAAATATGCTCGTATTTGTTCAATTGTGCCTGTTCCAGGGAGTCGTCTGCCTTATTAAAGTAGGCACAGGAATAGGTCATGGTGTTATCAAGAAAGAAGGAATAAAATTCATTACCAAGGTCATAATGATGAGAAATATTTTTCGGTGCTCGACGAAGTGTATCACGATTTAGCAGCGAAATTATAAAAAACCGCAGTTTTTCTATAAAAGAGAGTCTGCTTTCATCAAAATTAATGGAAAATCCCATTCGAAAAAGTCTCTGCACATCACCCACTATTTCAAGAGCTCTTTCCATGTAGGATTCTCCAAACCCCATATAGCCGTTTCCGATGATTTTTTTTACACATTCCTTGTTTTTCAAGCGTAGTGTAACGCAAGGCGTTTTCCCAAAAGATATTCTATCCCCATCCCAGAATTCGATGGCAAAAGATTCATCCGGACAGGAATGGTGCATCATTTCAGTAATTTTTTTAAATGCTGTTTTCATGACAATATTCCTTTTATTTCAAGATGTTCTTTTATCCATTTAAAAAGTAAAATGAAATAAAAAAGCCTCCATGAGGATTCATAACTCCCCTGGAGGCTTTGTTTTGTAAATATTGATTAATCCTGTCTTACTGCCTCAGGAAAGTTGATTTTACCAGGACAACAAGATCGGATGGTCTGCTGATTATTACGTTACATATTTAAAAGAAAGTTTCACTTTGGCGCGAAAAGCTGTAACTTTCCCGTCTTCAACTTTCATATCCAGTTTATCAACTTCTGCGACCCTCAAATCCCTGAGGCTTTTGCTCGCTACCTCCACTGCATTTTTTGCGGCTTCTTCCCATGAATTGGGGCTGCTCCCAACCAGATCTATAATTTTATAAACACTTTCGCTCATTTTCTCCTCCTTTGTTATTTGTTGAAATTTGATGGCGTCGTCTTTACTTAGCCATCCGGCGCTTATTCTAAAACTTTTTACGAAAACGTTAAATTTAGATATAAATATCTACCGTCCTTCAGTCTCCTCTCAGAGAGAAGGTGTGTTTTATCGGATAAAACGCAAAAAGCCCCCAAAGGGATAAAATACCCTGAGA
>JASJGP010000331.1:0-3156 GCA_033791485.1 Desulfobacterales bacterium
AAAACTATTTTCTCTTATATTTGAAGGATTTTCATATTCACTCATAAGCGCGTGCCAATCAGCTACCATAAAAAAACAGTCATATTCTTTCTGCATTTTTACCCAATTTATAAGAGCGCCATGCAGGTTGCCCAAGTGAAGGGGACCGGTTGGGCGCATTCCGCTTAAAATTCGTTTTTTATCTACCATATAAAATCTCCTATTATATCAAACAAGCCTTTGAACAAAAGCAAGTTCATCACTTTTTATTTTAAGCTTACCGTTTAATTTTGCTTCTAAAACCGCCTGGAGAATTTCACGAAAAACAGGTCCGGGCTCTATACCTATCTTTTTTAAATCCTTACCTGAAATTAAAGTATGTACGTATCTTAGACGTGTAAAATAATTCGAAATGGATCGCTTTACAATTTCCTTTTTTGTTGCCGCCATCATATAAAGTAATAGTTCTGTCTTAAAACCTATAAGTTTATTATAAAGCACGCTGTTTTTAACCGGCAGTTTTCTTTCAAGCCAGAAAAGGCATCTGTCGGCTTCAAAGCGTTCGACATAAAAAATTTTTCGATAGCGGGGTGCAAGTTCAAAGTGCACACATATTTCATTAGTCATTTTTTTATCGCCGCTTCGGATGAGTGCTAAAAAATAAACGGCCCACTTCATATATGATTCCTCTAGAAAAAGCAAATCATGCCATGATAATACTTTTTTGACCGAATTAAACAGGGAAATAAGGTCCTTATCCAGGGTAATTGAAAGATGCATCACACTTAACAGATTATAATCATTGAGTCTTATTATCGCAGGGGTCGGGTTTTCTTCTTCCAGGATCTGACGAAATTCTGCAAATACTCTCCGCCCGCTGAGCCGTTTGAAAAAATCCATTTTTACAGCATTTTCAATCAGCCCTGAAGTGAGTTTTCCTATGGAAAAACCGAAACGCTGTTCAAATCTTATGGCTCGAAAGACCCGGGTTGGATCTTCAACAAAACTTAAATTGTGCAAGATACGTATCGTTTTTTCCTTAATATCCTTTTGAGCTGTAAAAAAGTCGATTAATATGCCGAATCTGTCGGGGCTGAGTTGTATTGCCAGAGTGTTAACGGTGAAATCCCTGCGGAAAAGATCGAGTTTTATGGAACTCATTTCAACTGTAGGCAATGCAGCGGGAAACTTGTAATATTCCATCCTGGCGGAAGCCACATCTATTTTAAAGCCATCCGGAAATATTATTACAGCGGTGCCAAATTTCTTATACGAGTGAATACGCGCTCCAGTTATTGAAGCATATTTTTTAGCAAATGCAATGCCATCTCCTTCTATGACAATATCGATATCTTCATTGACTCTGTATAAAAAAAGATCACGAACAAATCCTCCAACAACGTATGCGCGATATCCTTTTTCATCAGCGACTTCTCCAAGGGTTTTTAATATGTCAACGAGACGTTTTGAAAGCCGTTCTTTCATAAACTTAACGATATTTCTGGTTCTGGCACGAACAGGTTCGGTGAGCGGGTCGGGCGAACTTTCAGGTGTGTGCCTTGAATCTTTAACCAGGGTATTTAACAGGTCGGTGCGTGTAATAACACCAGTGATGACACCATTATCCATGACAGGCAGAAGGCGCTGCTTGTTTTCGATTATCTTTTCCTGAATTTCTGTAAGATCCGAACCTGAGTTAACAAAAGCTAGATCCGTTGTCATATATTCTTTTACCTGGACGAGATCCAGCTTATGGTAAAGTGCTTTCTCAATAACCTGGCGTGATATGTAACCGGCAAGTCTTTCCCTGCCGTCGGGTTTTTTCGGCTTTTCAGTGACCAACAGCGCATTTATATTGTAGCGTGTAAGCAGATTGCCGGCGTCTTTGCAGGAAATATCGCTTCTTATAGAGATTGGCGGGGATGACATTAAGTCTATGGCCAGCCGATTTGATCTGATTTTTTTATAAAGAATTTCAATCAGTTTATGTTCAACCTGGGTTAAAGTCATCCCCTTAACAGTTGCAGCAGCAGCAAAAGTATGGCCTCCGCCGCCAAGCAGTGCAATAATTTCGCCGGCATCGATCTCCGAAATCCTGCTTCGTGCAACGACATAAATTTTATTTTCCATGCGTGCAATGGCAAAAATAGCATCAACCGGTTCCATTTTTGCCATTTTATGTACAAGAACGGCAAAATCGGGCAAATAATTGTCCAATGATACACTGGTAACGATGATTTCAAATCCGTGGATACTATAGTGGACAGCAGCCTGAATCATGTCGTTTAAAAGTCCGACCTGCTGCGTGCTTATCTCTCTGGAGATCAGATCTGACACTATATTCAAGTTTGCACCTTTTGAGAGAAGAAAGGCAGCGGCTTTAAAATCATCTTCGGTAGTTGATGGAAATGTAAAACTTCCGGTGTCTTCATATATGCCAAGACACATTATTGTGGCTTCATCCGGTGAAATGTCGATTTTCTTTTTTTCCAGAATTTCTGTAAGAATGGAGACAGTAGCGCCTGTTAATCTGTTGAGCTCGATGCTTCCTTTAATATCATTTGGAGTGGATGGATGATGGTCATAAATGTGTATATCTAAATCCTGTTGTTCGAGAAGTAGAGATAACTTCCCGATGCGGTTTGGCAGTCGCGTGTCTACCAGTACCAGCCTTTTGACGTTGGAGAAGTCGATATCTTTAATATTGACCATGTTAAAAAGATATACCATTGACTCGACAAAGAAATTCCTTAAGTTTTTTTCCTGGGAACCCGGAAATACAACAAGGGAATCAGGATAGAGCTTCTGGGCTGCAAGCATGGATGCTATCGCATCAAAGTCAGCGTTGATATGGCTTGTTATTATAGTTAATTTTTTAGTTGCCACGTGAAGGCCTTGTTAAAGATGGAAAATCGAGTGAGTTAAAAATCTCAACATATGCATAGATACAAAGCTTTTTCAAGCTATAGATCAAATCGTTAAAATTATTTAATAACAGGTATAAAAAATATTAATAGAATGAGGATAATGGCAATACTGCCAGTATTTACTCATATTGTTTCGAAACCTTTGAAAAACGCTCTCTTTTAGCCTATTTCTGGGCCTGCCTGTGCGTGCACAGGCAGGATTGAACTTGAACAGATAAGCACAGACTTCGAAATTGAGCATTTTTCAAAG
>JASJGP010000332.1:0-7703 GCA_033791485.1 Desulfobacterales bacterium
CATTTCACAAACTCTATTTTGAACGGGCTCACCAATAGGTTGGAATTAAAGATTTTCTTCTGGTTAACCACAGGTCTCCCGGGACTGTTCTAAATTAGCATTTATGACAGGTTGAAACCACCTCATTTAATCATCCAATGACAAATGAATTAAAACCCTATATTAAGTATCCCCGAAAAACCAGAATCCGACAAAGCCAGTTGGAGCGAAGCATAAATCCCGCTGTAAGAGGAACCTCCAGTATCCACCATCCAGTAACAAACAACCAGCCCGATGCACGCAAAACCGCCCTATACATCTTAAACAGCCTGGATAAAGGTAATAAAACCCTGGACAATATTCTGGAAACTTTTTCCGATAAGACGGATTTACTCTCAAAAAGGGATCGGTCACTTTTAAACGCTCTGGTTTACGGTGTTATCAGATGGCGAGGCAGGTTAGACCATATAATTGACTATCTTTCCAATATACCAGTAACCAGAATCGACCCAAAAGTATTAAATATTATCAGGATTGGTCTTTTCCAGATTATGTATTTATCCAGGATACCTGTACCTGCTGCAGTTAACACATCTGTTGAGCTGGCAAAGTCTTTTGCCCCACCCTGGGTTATCGGATTTGTAAACGCTATTTTACGAAATGCCGATAGAAAATTTGAAAAGGTCCCCTTCCCTGACCCTAAAAAAGATCCGGTATCTGCCATAGCCGTTCAAAGCTCATTTCCAAAATGGCTGATAAAAAGGTGGCTCCATCGCTATGGACAAAAAGAGACCGCCCAGCTTTGCGATGCCGTAAATTCCATTCCTCCAATTACCATACGCACAAACACTCTTAAAGCAACCAGAGAAAATTTATTAAACTCCCTTAAAAAAGAGGTTGAAAAAAGCGAATGTACGACCTATTCACCTGATGGTATTTCATTTTTTAAGCCGAACTCATCTATCCCTGAAATTAAAAGTTTTAAGGATGGCTGGTTCGTTGTGCAGGATGAAGCCGCCCAGCTTGTTACCCTTTTACTGGATGTCCGTCCAGGGGATACGGTTCTGGATGCATGTGCCGGTCTTGGGGGCAAAACCGGACACATTGCCCAGATAATGAAAAATAAGGGTACTATTTTCGCCATTGATAAAGATGAAAGAAAACTATCCCGACTTGCTTCTGAAATGAAAAGACTGGGTATTTCTATTATTACACCTCTTACCTGTGATCTTGAAAAGCCTTTGAACATAAAAGGGTTTAAGTTGTTTGACCGCATCCTTTTAGATGCCCCATGCTCGGGTTTAGGCGTTCTAAGGAGAAACCCGGATATAAAATGGACAACATCAAAAAATAATTTAAATTATTATAAAAAAAAACAGTTATTATTTCTTAATAACCTGGCATGCCTTGTTAAGCCATCAGGTATTCTGGTATATGCAGTATGCAGTTCAGAACCCGAAGAAAATGAGGAGGTTGTAAAAGAGTTTTTGAGCAGACATTCAGAATTTGAAACAAAAACTGTTTCCGGGCTGCTACCTTATGGTCACACTTCTGTGATGTCAGAAGACAGGTATCTGAAAACCCTGCCGCATAAAAACAACATGGATGGTTTTTTTTCAGTATGTTTTCAGAAAAAACCTTAGGATTCGCGTAAAAATAAGTTTACATTTTAACTTTTTGAAAAGCCGTCCGGCGCTCAGACGTTTGAATGCCGGACTCATTTAAGTATATTTTTCACTAGGCTAAATTAATACCCTTTTTAGATCCTGTAAAAAATAATGAAAAACCCGGCGTTAAAAATAGGAAAAATAGCAGCCCTGGTATTATCCTTTATTGTATTTGCCGGAATTAGCGCATATCTGACCTTGACACTATTAATTAAAAGTGAAGATATTGTAATACTCCCTGACCTTATAGGAAAAGAAGTTGTCTATGTTCTTGAAATATTAACTGACCTGGGGCTAAACACAAAAGTCAAAGGATTTGAATACAGCGAAGATATTCCAAAAAATCATATAATTTTTCAGCAGCCGGAACCAAGCGTGGAAATAAAAAAGGGACGCGATATTAAAATAGTAATTTCCAAGGGAGCTAAAAATATTTTAATGCCTAACCTGCAGGGGCTTTCCCTTAGGCAGACACGAATAATAATAGAAGAAAACGATTTATGCCATGGAGAACAATCAGTAACATACAGCAATAAATTTGAAAAAGACAATATTATCGCCCAGGTTCCATCGCCTGGTGCTCAAATCACACGAGGCGGATGTGTAAACCTACTACTAAGCCTCGGGATTCGGCCCAGGTCATATAAAATGCCGGCCTTAAATGGATTTACTCTTGATGATGCCATCGGTTTGATTGAAAAAAACAATCTTATTCTTGGAAAAATAAAATCTTTGTTTTTTGAAGACAAACCAAAAGATACTATTACCGACCAGGATCCTTTGGCAGGATCTCTAGTGCTTGAAGGTAGTTCAGTTAATCTTGTATTAAACAGAAAACCAGGTGAACAATCTTCAGAGTATTTAGCCGGTACAATAAATGGAAACTTTTTTCGATATAGAACAACACAAGGTTTTCTAAAAAGACATATTCGTGTATATTTAACAGGATTAACCTTTTCAAATGATCTTTTTAATGAATTTGTAAAGCCGGACGAGGAAATCTGGCTCCTTGTTCCAAATCAAAAGGGTGCAACACTGCTGGTTTATGAAGATGATGAACTTATCTTAAACAAAGTAATTAAATGAGAGGTCGAGGAGTTTTTCAATCTCTCTCTGTTCGCCTGAGGAGAAACTCCCCAACCCCTAAATTAAATAAACAGGAGATACTACTATGAAACTTATTGCACCATCGATTTTGTCTGCTGACTTTTCAAAACTTGGTGACGAGGTAAGAGCCGTTGAAAATGCAGGTGCGGACTGGATACACGTTGATGTAATGGACGGACATTTTGTGCCTAATATTACAATGGGACCAATTGTTGTTAAGGCCGTCAAGACTGTTACATCCCTTCCCATCGACGTTCACCTCATGATTGAAAATCCGGATAACTACATACCGGATTTTGCCAAGGCAGGAGCTACATATATTGCAGTGCAGCTAGAAGCCTGCAAGCACTTAAACAGGTCTATTCAATTTATTAAGGAATTCGAAGTACTTGCAGGTGTTGTTTTGAATCCTTCAACGCCTCTTTCTTCCATAGAATGGGTTCTGGAATATTTGGACTACGTCGTCATTATGAGCGTAAATCCCGGATTCGGCGGGCAGGTCTTTATTGAAAACAGTCTTGATAGAATAAGAGCCCTTCGTGTAATGATTCAGGAAAGAGGGCTTTCCACCCTTATTCAGATTGACGGAGGAGTAAATGAAAAGACCATCGCTGAAATCTCCGAAGCTGGTGTCGATGTATTTGTATCAGGGTCGGCTATTTTCGGTAGTCCTGACTATAAAAAGACCATAGATAGTTATCGTAAAAAAATTGGAAAATAAGGATGATAGGCACCCGTCTTCGCCCTCGGCTACGCCGAGGCAGGGAAAGGCACAAAGGCAGAAGTAAATAAAAAAAGATGGAGAAGTAAATAAGATGGAAAAATCCAAAAACCGGCCCAGAATTCTGGTAATCCATGGCCCCAATCTGAATATGCTCGGGAAAAGAGAGGCGGATATATACGGAAAATCGACACTCAATGAGATTAATGCTGACTTGATAAAAATGGGAGAAAAGGCCGGCATTTTTGTCGAAACTTTTCAATCGAATCATGAGGGGGCCATTGTTGAAAAAATACAGCAGGCTGTCGAAAAATACAGTGGTCTTATCATCAACCCTGCCGCATTTACCCACACCAGTATAGCCATCCGTGATGCACTTTTACTTCTGAATATTCCAATAATTGAACTGCATATATCCAACATTTATAAAAGAGAACCGTTTCGTCACAAGTCAATGATCTCCGATGTTGCAACTGCTATTATTGCGGGCTTCGGAGCATACGGCTACACTATGGCTCTTGACGCAATAGCCGGGATAATTCACCCATAACTCAACAAAAAACACTCAATTGCCTATTGCTTTTGGTTGGTTGTATTAATAGCTAAACATACTAAATTAGACTATTATTAACACTTCAAGGAGCCTGCTATGAATAGCAAGGTAATTTCAACCGCGATTTTAACAGTATTTATTGTTGCCTGTCTCTGTATAGATTCACATGCCCAGGACGCCCGGACTATAGTAAAAGAAGGTTTTAATTATATGCGGGGTAAGTCTTCGTTTTCCGTAGTCGATATGACCATTCATCGCCCGGATTGGGAAAGAAAAATGACCATTGAAGCATGGACCAAGGGGCTTAAAAACAGCCTTTTCAGGATAATTGCACCGGCAAAAGATAAAGACAACGGCACGCTTAAAAGGGGAAGAGAAATGTGGATGTATAATCCCAAAGTCAACCGTGTAATCAAGCTTCCCCCATCAATGATGTCCCAAGCCTGGATGGGATCGGACTTTTCCAATAATGACCTTTCCAAAACAGATAGTCTTATCGATGAATACATACATACCATTACCGGGACCCAGACCCATGACGGGAAAAAGGTTTATCTGATTAAATCGATACCCAAACCCGACGCACCGGTGGTATGGGGTATGCAAAAACTTAAGATTCGAGAAGACCATGTCTTTCTGGCCCAGGAGTTTTATGATGAAGATTTAAAACTGGTCAAAGCCATGACAACTTTTAAGATCCGGATGTTGGGAGGGAAAATGTTTCCCAAGGTATGGAGAATGCAAAAAGCCGACGTAACAGATGAGTATACAGAATTGAATTATAAAGAACTCTCCTTTAAAAAGAATCTAAAGGACAGCCTTTTTACAATATCCAATCTAAAAAACCCCAGGAGATAGAAGATCCATGTCCATAGATGTAAAAATGGCCTGGCGGAATATCTGGCGCAATCCCAGGCGTACTATTTTGACCATATCTGCCATTGCATTTGCCTGCCTGCTTCTGGTTTTTATGCTCTCCTTTCAGTTCGGCTCCTATGAAACCATGATCAACTCGTCGGTAAAAATACATACCGGTCATTTGCAGGTTCAATCTGCGGGGTACCAGGAGAAAAAAAGCATTCGCCTGGTAGTGCCTGATCCGGATGCAATAGGTAAAATATTAGATCAAATACAGAGTGTGGAAGCATATACATCCCGTGCCAATGCCTTCTCCCTGGTATCTTCAAAAAAACGAACATATGGCAGCATCATAATCGGAATCGACCCGGTTAAGGAAACAAAAGTATCCACATTAAAATCCTTGATGCGAAAAGGGAGTTATCTGGCCAAAGATGACACTGATCAGATATTAATAGGAAATCTTCTGGCTAAAAATTTAAAAGTTGGTATTCAGGATGAATTAACCTTACTCGGCCAGGGACGAGACGGCTCCATTGCAGCCACTGTTGTTAAGGTAAAAGGAATTTACTCATCCGGCATAGACGATCTTGATCGCAGCTCTATCCAAATGCCGCTGAAATACTTTCAGGACGTTTATGGTATGCACGGAGCAGTACATGAAGTGGTGGTAACCGGAAAATCACTAAAAGATGTCGACGGAATCAAAACCCTTCTTAACACCGGAATAAAAAAGATTGACCCGAAGCTTCCTCTGGTAGTCCTTGATTGGAAAGAACTTACTCCGGGCCTGCTACAAAGCATAGAGCTTGACCTTGTAAGCGGAATTATTTTTTATTTTTTATTGATCCTGGTAGTGGCATTCAGCATCCTGAACACTTTCCTGATGGTTATCTTCGAGCGGACAAGAGAGTTCGGTGTTCTCAAGGCTATAGGGATAACTCCCGGCAGGCTCACAAAACTTCTTTTAATAGAATCTATAAGTATGACGGTTATCGGTATCGCCGCAGGCATCATAACAGGGAGTCTCATTACATTATATTTTCAGGGACACGGAATCGATATTTCAGGAGCATCGGATATTCTAGTCCAGTATGGTATTTCAGGACGAATTTATCCCAGGTTATCCCTGCTTTCAGCACTCAGCGGACCAGGTATAGTATTTATTATTACCTTTCTGGCTGCCCTGTACCCGGCTTTCAAGATCCGGAGTCTTCGTCCGGTTGAAGCAATGACCTATGTGTAACTACTAATGATAATATAAGATCGAGGTATTGTATGTATTTCCAGTTAGCCTGGCGAAACATATGGCGTAATCCGAGGCGAACAGCAGTTATCATGACTGCCGTTATTATCGGTGTCTGGAGCATGATTTTTTTAAACGCACTCATGCGAGGGATGGAATCCGATATGATTAAAAACTCCATAGCTACTCTAACCGGGCATCTTCAGATCCATCATAAAGACTATCGGAATGATCCGGTTATAGAAAACAGTATGTATGATACCAAAGCCCTTGAAACTGCACTAAATAAAGTTCTTCCACCCGGCGTGTACCGGTCTGCCAGAATACGGGTTAATGCCATTGTCGGCAATGCCAGACACACAAGCGGCATCACACTGGTGGGGATCAATCCTATACCGGAAGCTAAAACCTCTTTTATTGGACACGCAATAAACCAGGGCCGTTATCTCAAACCTGAAGATAAATATGGCGTTATTGTGGGTCAGGCTCTTTTGGTTAAATTTGAAACCAAAATAGGTCGAAAACTTGTTCTTATGTCCCAGGACACTGATGGCAATATCGCTTCAAGAGCTTTTCGCATAATCGGAACATTCAAGGCTGAAATGCAGGCCACTGAAAAACAGTTCGCCTTTGTAACTATAACCGCCGCACGGCATATGCTGAAACTGGAAAAAGGTGTTTCAGAAGTTTCCATTACTCTACCCGATAATATAGACGTTGAACATGTATCGACCAGGCTTAAAGCTGAACTGGGAACTGATGAGTATCTAATCCAGACCTGGCGGGAGCTCCTCCCTATTATCAACGCATATCTGGTTATTTTTGACGGATTTATCTTCATCTGGTCTTTTGTTGTTTTTATTGCCATGGGTTTCGGTATTGTTAACACCACTTTAATGGCTGTATTCGAAAGGATGAGAGAATTCGGTCTGCTCAAAGCTCTCGGTATGAAGCCATGGTGGATTATTAGAGCTGTCCTTTATGAATCATTCTTACTTCTTGTAATGGGCATGACAATTGGAAACATTTTGGCCTTTTTATGTGTTTTCGCATTGTCAAAAAGCGGCATAGATCTTTCCGCTTTTGCAGCGGGTGCTGAATTTGCAGGAATTTCCAAAATAATTTATCCGGCTGTTTATACAAAAGATGTAATAATATCCAACCTGGTTGTAATTATACTTGGTCTTCTTGTCAGTATTTATCCGGCAGCCAAAGCAGCCAGGTTTACCCCAGTGGAAGCTTTTGCACAAACATGAAAAAGTATTTGGTCAGTTGTCTATTGTCCGTTATATTTAGAAAAACTTCTTTAGTACTACATTATATGTCTTTTCCAGCGGACAACCGACCACTTACAACAGACACTTATCAGATGGAAGGTATATAATGAGTATCGTGGAATGTGTTGACATCAAAAAAACTTACCAACAAGGTAAAGTACAAGTTCAGGCACTAAGAGGTGTAAGCCTTTCAATTGACGAGGGAGGCTTTGCCGCACTGGCCGGACCTTCAGGCTCGGGCAAGACGACCCTGTTGAATATAATCGGAGGCCTTGATCAACCTGACAGTGGTAGT
>JASJGP010000333.1:0-3590 GCA_033791485.1 Desulfobacterales bacterium
GTGTGCTGGCAACTTTACCATAAGATCTCACCTTGCCATTAGACCGGCCGGGTGCAATCGCAACATCGGTTTTTTTTTGTGGACATCTAAACCAACATATAATACTTTTTTCTTCATGGTCTGCCTCCTTGGTTATGGCTCTGGGCCGTTTTGACCTCTATTGGTCGCACAGCTTAACCCACGGTGCAAGGAGCAGACCTCTTAACTTTCAAACATTATGTCTATTTATCATCACTTTTGAAATCTTCAAAAACATGTGATATTCGAATCGTATCTATAATTTAGCCAAAGTACAGATCATGGCAAGATATTTCAAATTTTAGAAGGCCTTATTTTTGGAATATAATCTCAATAAATCTGAACTTTAAGGAATAAAAGATGCAAGAAAAAGCAGAAGACAGCGGTAAGGCCAGGCGTGAAACACGGCAATTAAAGAGACTTGAGAGGCTGATGGACGTCGTTTTTGCCCTCATTCTCTGGCGTGCGATTACTTTTTTTCCAACACCAACCGATAAGCAATTTAGCTGGGAACAGATCGGCCCGTTTCTAAGCGCCAACATTGGAGATCTCGCCTTTGTTCTTATTGGGATCCTCGTTGTAATTGTCTTCTGGCTGCAGAATAATCTTTTATTCGGCAATTTGCATGCTACTGACAAAAGCCATACGATCATATCGATCCTGCAGCTCTTTTTTTTGTTAATATTTGTCAGATCCCTGCGCGTTGGTGTTGAACTGGAACCATCCTACATTACTCGGACATTAGAAAGCATTTCAGCTGCAATTGTCGGCGTCGTATCCAGCTGGGGCTGGTGGTATGCCATCAAAAATCGTCGCTTATTGTCACCCGAGGTGACCGATCAGTATGCGCTTCAACTGAGAGATCGTATTCTGGCAGAGCCGCTGACCGCCTTCATTACGCTTCCCTTTGCATTTGTAAATCCGATCCTTTGGGAAATCTCCTGGTGTAGCTATCCGCTGGTAGTTTGGCTGGTAAGACGACGGCGGCGGACAAAGGTGAAGTAGGCCAATTTAGGCTCTACAGCTCGTGTAAGTTAATGAAATCCAAAGGCTGCGAAAATTGTGAATAACTGCTATGGATCAGCACTTTTGAAATCTTCAAAAATATGTGATATTCAAATCGTATCTGTAATTTGCACAAACTGCAGATCATGGCACCCAAGTTATCAATGTGTAGAAATAGATTTAGATGGGGTGAAAAATGCATAGTAGAAAAGTAGAAACTATGAAGAAACTCATTTGTTTATTAATAGTAGGATTATTGGATATCAGTTGTAAAACCACTACAAAAAGCGGGCATACTGCAGAACAGCAGGTTAATGCTGCGCATTCGGCTACGGAAAAAAATAAAGTTGGTAGGAGGTAACTTCACCAGCTACCCCCTCCCTACAGAACGGCTCATGCCGGTCCAGGTGTCCCTCAATTACCGATACCTGCTATTTATAAAAGGTTTTGCAATCTCGAAAAACCTGAGATATTCATTTGATATATCACATTTTCGGTGTGTTGAGGTAATGGCAAGATAGTACAAGTTTTGACAAGCCCGATTTTCGGATTATTTTTTTAATATAATAATCTGACATCGGATTCTAAGAGTACCAACCGCAGGTGGGCTTCAAATAGCAACAGACTATTCATTTTTTGAAATTTTGCATAAAAGGAGGTCATTCTTATGAAGCGAAAACAATTTAGGAATATGCTTTATTTTGGTGTTACGTTTGCTTTATTATTAGCTTTTGCAGGGAAATCACATTCTCTTGACTTCAACAGTTTAGCCGATCAGTCGTCTTTTCGATGTTCGGGAGGGGTAGTTTCTGTCGGGGATTCAGATAGAGATATGCGGGAAAAATGTGGCGATCCTTTAGAGATAGTAAGAATACAAGATTATGGGCCTATTTGGATATATTTTCACGAGCAAGCCACTTTTATGTATTACCTTGCAACATTAAATGGAAAATTACAGCGCATTGTAAGTGCACCTTGCAGCCCTGATGATGCTGGTTGCTTTGATTTAAGATAACAATGCAAATGCGCATCAATTCCCGATAACTGCTTTTATCAGTACTTTTAGAATCACCAAAAACCAGTGATACTAATTTGATATCTGCAATTTTGGCAAATTTGTGATAGTGGCAAGCTATCTGTAGCCAGGCCTTCATCAAATTGGGACTGATTTTTGAGCATATCACAAATTTTGACGAAGACCGGATATTCTCAATGTTTCTGGGTTATCACTGTGGAAGCAGGTACGTTGGACGGCTTATTGGGAGCGGTCGCCACATAATCTGGATTAATATAAACATAACTGAGTGAGGTGTTTTATGATTAAGTTCCCCAAAATAATTACCAGGCATAGGCTATCCTCAACCTTTACGTTCATAATCTTGGGGATGTTGATGACCGTCATGGCTGGTTGCGGGAAAACGCGGACAACTCTGCCGCCGGAGCTTATTCGTGACTCCAAAGTACTGGGAATGACCGGGGTACGAACTTGGGCTTTCGAGCACAGTCCGATGTTTGAAGAAGATCTTATAGCATCCGTTAAGCAGGGGCTGCGATATAGTTCAACGGGACATGATGATGCGTCCGGACACTTCAACATCCTCGCTCTGTCCGGGGGAGGCGCTA
The DNA here is from genome assembly GCA_033791485.1 of Desulfobacterales bacterium. Taxonomy (GTDB): domain Bacteria; phylum Desulfobacterota; class Desulfobacteria; order Desulfobacterales; family JAUWMJ01; genus JAUWMJ01. The sequence goes on from JASJGP010000333.1 coordinate 2,647, forward strand.
ACGGAGCCTTTGGTGCCGGAATACTTTACGGCTGGTCAGCCGCGGGTACGCGGCCCACTTTTAAAATTGTGACCGGCATTAGCACTGGAGCACTGATTGCCCCGTTTGCCTTCCTTGGCGCGGATTATGATCAAACTCTGAAGCAAGTTTATACGTCAGTGGCAACCAAAGATATCTTGAAATTTAAATCCTTCATAAATACACGGAGAGGACTCGACTCACTGGCCGACTCTTCACCACTGCAGGGACTCATTGAAAAATATGTTACCGATGATGTAATCCGGAGTGTAGCTCTTGCCCACCAGACAGGTCGGCGGCTTTATATCGGCACAACGGACCTGGATGCCAGCAGGCTGGTCATCTGGAACATGGGAGTTGTTGCTGCCAGTAACAGTCCGGAAGCCTCTGATCTCTTTCGCAAAATACTTCTGGCCTCGGCTTCGATACCGATAATATTTCCCCCCGTTTACATACCTGTGGAAGTCGGAGGTGAAATCTATGAGGAGATGCATGTGGACGGTGGGGTGGCGACCCAGGTGTTTTTTTATGGAGATATTATAAATCTTGATGATGCCGTCCGCGCGGCGGGGCTGTCATCTATCGGGACTGGTCGGATATATATTATTCAAAACATACAATCCGTACCCCGATACGAACGGGTGGAATCCAACCTTGTGAGCATCTCCAAAAAGACGATCATGGGTCTTCTTGCTAATCAAGGTAACGGAGATCTCTATCGTATTTATACTCTTGCACAGAGGGAAGGAATTAAATTTAAACTGGTCTTCATTCCATCTGATTTTGAATTGAAACCCTCGGAGCTCTTCGACCCTGAGGTAATGGAAAAGCTTTTTGATTTGGGATACCACATGACTTTATCCGGTGATCCCTGGAAAAATCACCCCCCAGGTTACAAGGAATAGGTGATAATGTGCACAGCCTCT
>JASJGP010000334.1:0-4052 GCA_033791485.1 Desulfobacterales bacterium
GCAGAAAAACTTTATTTTCCCTCTGCTCTAAAATCTGCTCCTTAACTTCTTTTTCATAAACCCAAAAATCTACTTTAAAGCCTTTTGAACCAAGGAGATCGGCCAGGGCTGTTCCCCAGCTGCCTGCACCCACAACACCTATCTTTATTTTATTTATATTTAAATTTTTTATCATTTTTTGCATTAATTGCAAACCTTCAGCTTTTTATTAAATATTACTAATCTTCTTTGTAACCAATAACAGGTACTGCATATGTGCGTGATCAGGGCAACCAGCATAGTAGACTATAGCTGATTGAACTGATCACGAACATATGCAGTACCTGTGACGGTTACAAAGAAGATTAGTAATATTTAATAAAAAGCTGAAGGTTTGCAATTAATGCAAAAAATGAAAAAAAATTTAAATATAAATAAAATAAAAATAGGTGTTGTGGGTGCAGGCAGCTGGGGGACGGCTCTTGCCGATCTCCTCGGTTCAAAAGGCTTTAAAGTAGATTTTTGGGTTTATGAAAAAGAGGTTAAGGAGCAGATTTTAGAGCAGAGGGAAAATAAAGTTTTTCTGCCGGGTTTTTCTCTTTCACCTAATTTATTTCCTTCTAACGATCTTTTCAAGGTTGTTTCGGAAAAAGACCTTATTTTAATAGTTGTTCCTTCCCATGTTATGCGTGAAACGACCCGGCAAGTATCGGACTATGTTGCAAAGGATACGATAATTGTCTCAGCATCCAAAGGGATTGAAAATAAGACACATTTAACCATGTCCGGTGTTCTTAAAGAAACGCTTCCTGAAATTTCCGAAAACCTTTTTGCAGTACTTTCGGGCCCAAGTTTTGCAAAAGAGGTCGTAAAGAAAGTTCCGACTGTAGTTACTGTTGCATCAAGCCAACCGGAAACAGCCGGGTTTGTACAGAATGTTTTTGCGACACCGTTTTTCAGGGTTTATACAAGTGATGATATGGTTGGTGTTGAACTGGGTGGATCTGTTAAAAATGTTATTGCAATAGCCGCAGGGATTGTTGATGGTCTTGGGCTTGGGTTGAATACAAGAGCAGCCCTGATTACCAGAGGACTGACCGAGATGCGCCGTTTGGGCTTGGAGATGGGTGCAAACCCGCGAACATTTACCGGGCTGGCAGGCGTTGGCGATCTTATTTTGACATGCACAGGGGGACTTAGCAGAAATCATACCGTGGGGAAAAAAATTGGAGAGGGGATGAAATTAAAGGAAATTTTATCCGAAATGAATATGGTTGCAGAAGGTGTGAAAACATCAAAGTCGGTTTACAACCTGTCTCGTAAGCTTGGTGTAGAAATGCCTATCTCCCATGAAATGTATCATATTCTTTACGATGATCTTTCCCCAAAAGAAGCCCTCCACCGGTTGATGACCCGTGATCTTAAAAACGAGTTGGATGATGATAGCTCATAGCTGATAGCTCATAGTTCATAGCCTGATAGCTCATAGGTAACAAATGACTGCTACTGGATATAATAAAGGAGAAGGGCACAGGGAGCGGCTTCGTGAAAAATTTCTTCATTCAGGGTTATCGGGGTTCCATGACTATGAGGTAATTGAACTGCTCCTTACACTTGCTACACCCAGAAAGGACTGCAAGGATGCTGCAAAGTCGGTATTAAAAAAGTTTAAAACCCTTCAGGGTGTACTCGAAGCATCTGCAAATGAGCTTTGCGAGGTTGATGGTATAGGCCCAAAGAACCTCTTTGGTATCAAGCTGATAAAAGCTGTGGCAGATCGGTATCTTGAAAAACGGCTGCTTGAAAAAGATAATGTCAGCAATTCAAAAGAACTGTTTGATTACCTGTACTACAGTATGAGGGATAAAAACCGTGAATGCTTCAAGGTTATTTACCTGGATGCTAAAAACAGGGTGATTGAGACCGAGACTCTTTTTAAAGGGACATTAACTGCCAGCAGTGTTTATCCAAGAGAAGTTGTAGCTGCTGCCATGAACCATCACGCTGCCGCACTGATTTTTGCCCACAACCACCCTTCAGGCGATCCCAACCCTTCAAAAGAGGATATATCTTTGACACGCCAGCTTCTTTTTGCCTGCCGGGTGATGGGGATAACCGTCCATGAGCATCTGGTAATTGGAGATAACAGGTATTTCAGTTTTGCGGATCAAGGACATATAGCCCGGATAAACAGGGAATTTGAGGCGCAATGAAAAAAAGGTTCAAGGGTTCACGGTCCAGGGTTCAAGGGTTTCGCCTCAGGCGTATAAGAGATACGATATGCCAAATTCAGAACTATTGGCCTGTGTGCGTATTTTCGGGATGTTATAAAAGCTTGTTCGAAATATCAGATGCAATAATTTGAACATCGAACATTGAACGCTCAACATCGAACGTCGAAGAAGGATATCGCTCCGCTCTACTATATTATATAATTGAAACATCGAAGGTGTACAGTCCTTCAACGTTCGACGTTGGATGTTCGATCTGGCTTCGTAAATGCTATGCCAAGATACGTGTTGGACGTTCATTATTTTATTTAAACCTACTTTAGAATTTGAAAGTCTGATGGGCGATAAAGAGTATCCATACTGTTTCGGGAAAATTGAAAATGTATTTCCCATGGGCAACGATGGGTTAAGGGAGACTCCCGAGTCTTGCTTTCCGTGCATATACAAGACTGAATGTCTGAAAGCCGCAATGGAAAAATCGGGAGGGCTTAAAATAAGAGAAGAAAATGTGGACAGGGCTTATGAAGCAGGAATGATAGGTTTTCTTACAAGATGGTCTAAAAAGAAAGAGCTGAAACGAAAGATAAAAGAACAGGAAATACTGCATAAAGGGAGGGAAAGATGAAAAAGATTCAAGATATGGACCTTTCAGGCAAACGGGTGTTTATACGGGTCGATGTTAATGTTCCCTTTGATCAATATCAAAACATTACTGATGATTCCCGGATACGTGCTGTATTACCTACATTAAACTATGCCCTTGACCATGGTGCAAAATTGATAATCGCTTCACACAAGGCAAGACCCGAAGGAAAGGTGGTTCCATTACACAGTCTTGCTCCTGTGGCAAAGCGTTTAGGAAGACTTCTTAAAAAAGAAATTAAAATGGCGTCGGATTGTATCGGCCCTGAAGTAAGCGAGCTTATATCAAATATGGAGATTGGCGATGTAGTCCTTCTTGAAAACTTAAGGTTTCATATTGAAGAGCAGAAAAATGACGAAGCATTTGCAAAAGAGCTCGCAGCATTATGTGATGTATATATTAATAATGCTTTTGCAGTATCCCACCGGATTAATGCTTCGGTTGAAGCCATCGTAAAGCATGCAAAGTTATCAGGAGCAGGTTTTTTGCTGCAAAAGGAGCTGGACTATTTTGAAAAGGCTATGGATGATCCCATGCGCCCCCTTGTTGCAATTGTAGGAGGCGCTAAAGTATCGAGCAAACTTGGGGCAATAGAAAATATGCTGCATCACGTTGACAAGCTGATTATTGGTGGTGCCATGGCAAACACTTTTTTAACAAGTATGGGTTTTGACCTTGGAAAATCTAAAATAGAAAGCGAACTTGTTGAGGTAGCCGGATCAGTGATAAAAAAGGCAAAAGAGAAAGGAATAAAACTATACACGCCGGTGGATGCTGTGATAGCTCAGGAAATCGACTCAAAGGCTTCAACAAAGATTGCCCCTGTTCAGGAAATTCCTGCTGACTGGATGGCTCTCGATATAGGACCTGCTACATCCCTGCTTTTTTCAGAAGTCTTATACGATTCAAAAACGATTATCTGGAACGGTCCCATGGGCATATTTGAAATTGATGCCTTCAGCCGCGGAACTTCCGCAATGGTCAGCGCTGTTGCCAATTCCTATGCACTTTCCATTATTGGCGGGGGTGATACGGATGTAGCAGTGCATAGAGCAGGTGAGACCGAAAGAATATCTTATATATCAACAGGAGGAGGTGCTTTTCTTGCCCTGTTAGAAGGGAAAACCTTGCCTGCTGTAGCTGCGTTGGAATCCGCAAGTGGTTAAACCCGACGGAGAGAATGATTCAGGCCGTGTGCC
>JASJGP010000335.1:0-4217 GCA_033791485.1 Desulfobacterales bacterium
ACTCACCAAACGGATTGGTGACAATCCTGACAGACTGAACGATATAATCATTTTTATTGAATTCTTCGGATAAGTTCGAACAAAAGGCAGATGCCTTAAGGACTTCTTTTTTCCAGCTTTCTTTGCCCTTACCCAATGATAAAAAAGTGGTTATGGTTCTAATTCTACACAGATCTTTGTTTTTATAACTCAATTTAATAATCCCTTTCTGAAAAATCCAAAATTCAGCCCTTCTCACAAAGGGCTTTAAAGTTGATCATCTGCCTGCGCATCATGACAAGATCACCAAGAGGCAGGATATCTTGCCGCAATACACCTGGAATCCGAGGAAGATTCCCAGTATCTGTCACATGGAAATTCAAGGCGCTGTTCATGGGAAACAACACCCCAATTTTTATAAAATGACTTCAGTTTAATAAAATTCCTTAACGGGTCGATAAAACAGTTAATGATACCGGCAACCCCTAAAACACAAGCACCCAGAAAATACCACAAATATCGCCAGCCATCTGTTCCATATGAAGCAAGGATACTCTGTTTGAATCTGTGTTGTCCGCCGTCCAGGCTTAATGTTTAGTTCACAAGCTTGTCTGAGTGCAACTTTAAAAATAACCGGTGAAATCCGGTTTATTTTTTTTAAATATTTTATAAAATTTGCGGCCCGTAACTTCAATAACACTTTTTTTGATAGTGGTCGTTAAAAAATAGCTTAATTGTTAAAACATTATTAAAATTATGTTATTAGTGTATCCTGCTGGGATCGGATTCAAATTAAGAATCTTGGTTGAAAAAATGTTAATCTATAGCGAAGGTTTTAAAATGTATAAATATCTGTTTGGTCTTGCGCCATCCAGGCGGCCCATGTCAACGAAATCAACAAGTACCTTACCGTTCTGGAAGAGGCCGACAAAATTGAGTCCGTACACCACGAAAGGGGGCTCTTTTTCCAGGTCAGGAATCAATTTGCCAAAGAGTAGCATAAAACTAAACGCTGTTTTCGGCCAGTCTCAATGGCTGGAAAAAGAGGTTTGGGTATGATCGAAGAAACCATTCAGATCCACGATAAAAACCAGTTTGAAATCAAACTGGGTTACCCGTTTACCGGGGAGGAGGAAGCAAAGGTCTATGATGTGGAGACCTACCTCTTTTTTCCCAATAATCTGGGCATCAACCGCTACACCTATACCCGGGAAGATTTTTACAACAGCATCCAGGTCTATGTAAGGCTGCAGACGCCGGTGGTGTTGCTCCGGAATATGATCAAAGGCAAAGAATCTCCCTTGGGTAAGCTTGAAGCGGCTATTGAACGACTGTTTGCCGGTGAAAACAAAAAATCATTTGCCAATTATGAGTACCAACTCAAGATGTTTTGCTGCATCTTTAAGAGTGCCGTTCGGGACCATGTCGAATTTATTGCAGACAAAAAACAGGGCATGAATATTAAGGATCCGAATTTCAAAGGGCATGACATCAAAGACCTGGTCGACAAATACTTGGCGGGTATTAATGCCGTGGTGGATGCATTCCGGGCCTTAAGAACCCGGGTCAATCTGCCTGCCAGAGGCAGGGAAGTCTTTTCTATTTTCCTTTTTGGCGACGAATACCTGAGTCTTCTCATCGAGTACTACACCTATGATCTTATCCAGGTGATCAACCGATTTGATTTTCCTGAACAAGAGGCTTTGTCTTCAAGACTTTTAACCCTTATCAGGTCCGAACTTGACTACCGCAGGACAAACAACTATCCGTCGATTCCCAGTATTGATTCGACCAATGAGGAATTTTTGTTTCGTTCAAGCGTTTTGAAAAAGTTCATGGGCAACGTTCTTTTCCTGAAAACAAAATTCAAACATGAAGGTGAGTTGCTGGAACAGCTTACATTCGCCCTTGCCGCAGGCATTGCCATGATGTTTGCCACCACGGCAGTTTTTTTTGCCCAGGCCGCATATGCGACGGTTTCCACCCCCCTTTTTTTAGTGGTGGTCATCAGTTACATGTTCAAGGACCGCATCAAGGAATTCATTCGCACCTACCTGGGCATCAAGCTCAGAAACCGGCTCTTTGACCACAGGCGAAAGATCTACTTTAATGCAAAGGAGAATCTGGGATGGTGCAGGGAGAGTTTTACCTTTTTAAAAAATGAAAAACTGCCCGGGACCATCGTAAAACTCAGGGGCAAGGATCACATCACTGAAATTGAAAACGACTGGGTCGGTGAAAAGGTTATCCTTTACCGAAAACAGGTGAAAATTTTAAACCGGCAGTTCAAATCCATCCACCATGATTACCCGGTGAACAGTGTTGTGGATATCATGCGGCTCAACGTCAGCCGATTCCTCACCCGCATGGATAATTACAAGACCCCCATTTATGTGTGTGACAACAAGGGGTGCAAGAAGATTCTCGGCAACAGGGTCTACCATGTTAACATGATCATGAAGCATTCGGGAAACGACCGGACCGGCTACCGCAGATTCCGCTTGATCCTTAACCAGAACGGTATTAAACGCATTGAAGAGGTTGCCATTGATACGAATTAAATTGTTTGCAAGGAATTTGAGTAGGAGAGTAAGAGCGAACTCGCAAAATGATGGGCGTACATCATCCCGGTAATAAGGGAAAATATTCCGCAAATAATATATGCGTTTTCAGCAAGATCTGTTTCTGCGCTAAACACCAGCCGAAAAGGATATGCAACCCCAACCATAAAGGCGATGGCAACAAGCCTAAACAATCGTTTTTTTTAGAAAAGCCACGAATTATCCTGTTTTCCTTTGTATGGTTTTAAAAATTATGGGGTAAATAAAATGATTGTATAGGCAGCCTGATGGGGCTCTCTGTGAAATTGGGTCTCAGGATTTTCAATAGATTCCCGGCCCAGCACCCGGTCATCATCATGAATCACAAAAACATGGGTAGCATCCAGAACAGCCAGCCCTTCGGCTTTATGGGCAAACAGAAGAGGCGTCGACTTATCCAGCATCACAAGCTTTGGGGCGCAACCCTTTTTGAATGCCTCCATGGAAAGAGTCCAAAGATAGCCGCCAATTGATTCATCTGAATCACCTTCTTCAAAACTTGTAAGAAGATATAATTGATCCTTATGGGAGTCGTATTCAATGCTGGACAAGGCGACCCTGCGGTGCAGCAATGGATTCACCCAGGGATTATAATCATACACCAAAGAAAAGGTGTTGCCCAGAATCATTTCCCCATTATCAAAACGATAGGGAACAGATATAATTTTCACGGCATAGTCAAAATCATTATATTTGGCGCCAAGCTCTCTGATGCCGAACAGCAATTTATTTCCGGGGATAGCAGCCAGACCCTCTACTTTAAAATGTGGATATTTATATCCCTGATCTGGAGTTGTCCACTGAAAATTGATGTTAGACACCCCGCTCACTAAGGGTGGCCGCCAGGATTGCAATGGTGCGATAGACCGTGTCATTAAAGACTTGTTATGCAAATTTATCTCTTCTTAAATATGTTAAATGACTGATCTTCTGCTATGCTGTGTGATTTTTTTTAGCCAATGATCTGATAAAATCAAGATTTGATTGATTGTTGTCTATTGCATAAACTTTGCCTGCTTTACCGACCGCCAAGGCAAATTTTAATGTAAAAAAACCTCCGCCAGAGCCTATATCACCAATTACTTTTCCGTTTAAATTACCAATGCTATTGATAATCATTTGCCAATCTGTTTTTTCTGCTTTTCTATTTTCAACAGCCGATGGGTCTGTTCTTGATCGTTTAGCGGCCCTATCGAAACCGCCTTCCCGGGCAACCATCGCCAAAGCTTCAATGAGTTTATAATCAAACATGATATGTAAATTAGCATTCTTAATGGATCATTAAAACAATTAATTTCACTTTGCATTCTTAATACCCTATCTTCCCCCCAGATAAAACATAACCTTGAAGGAAAAACAATGATTGCACCATTTATACAGGGATTCGGTACCGGGGGCGGGCTGATTGTGGCCATTGGAGCACAGAACGCCTTTGTTCTGTCTCAGGAGGTTCGGAGGAACCACCATTTGGTCATCGCACTGATTTGTATAATTTGCGATGCCGTTTTTATCTCCGCCGGAGTCGCCGGTTTTGGAGGAGTTGTATCCGGCAACCCCACTCTTTCGCAGTGGGTTACATGGGGCGGTGCCGGGTTTCTTATATTATATGGTTTGGGATCACTTCGCTCTGCCCTGAGG
>JASJGP010000336.1:0-4431 GCA_033791485.1 Desulfobacterales bacterium
GAAATATGAATATACCAGCAGCTCTACTGGTGGTGGCTGATGATATGCTACATGAATGCCCTGTGGATTAGCTTTGCGCTGAAAAGTAGGAGTACAACTCCGAAGATAATGCGGATGGTTCTGCCTTTTAGTTTTTCCGACATAATGCGGGAGCCGATCTGACCCCCGGCAAAGGAAAATAGTGCTGCCAGCAAAACAAATTTCCAATCGATTGCTCCTATGGAAACGTGGGTGACAAATCCTGTGAAAGAAGAAAAACATACGATAAACATAGATGTTGCAGCTGCGCTTTTTGTTGGAATACCGAGAAAGTAGATAAGAAGTGGAACGATAAAGACGCCGCCGCCGATTCCAAGCAGGCCTGCCATAAAACCAATCACAAGCCCGATGAGCCCACCGCCTAAAATCCTTCTAAGCTGAGTCACATCCGCATCCCGGCCTTTCACTTGTTTTGAAAAGAGCATCCTTAATGCTGCCAGTAAAATCACCCCTGCCATTATCCCTAAGAAAAGCTTTAAATTAATTCTGTGGGTGGTTAATGCTCCGAGTGGTGCGCCTAAAGACGATGTGATGATCAAAGGAAGGGAAACCGAAAAATCTACCATCTTTTTCCGGACATATATAAAGGAAGCTGAGGCTGCGGCAATTCCGTTCAAGAAAAGTGATGCTGAAACAGCCATGGTTTGGGGAAAGCCAAGTAATACAAACAGGGGAGAAAATATCAGCCCTCCTCCAAGGCCCACCATAGTCAGGGTTAAAGAAGAAAGGAAAATAATAAAAAGTAAAACAAGAAGATTCATCAATCAGCTCCTACTTTGCAAACCTGCCGTCATCTTGAGTTTTTTTAACTTTTTTAGCTTTTTTCCCAATCCATCCAGTACTGTCGACTGTTCTTATATCAAACTCAGGAATATAAGGTTTGATATCAAGAAGGGGAGTTTTGTCCACAACATCGATATCCTTTATGTAAAGCACTGCGTCATCAATCCTGACAAGACGTACAACAGATATTCCCACAGGATTGGGGCGGGCAGGCGCCCTGGTCGCAAAAAGCCCACGAAGCTTACCATCTAAAAACGGCTTTATCTTTAACTTAAAATCTTTTGACAGATGAAAAAGATAAAGCAATATTATATGGGAAAACCCTTCAAGATCGGTAAGCCCTTCAGAATATTCTGGAAATACTTCAACTTTAGCCTCAACACCATCTGCCCCTGTGGGCTGGATCGGGGTCCCCGCAGGTGTTTTAAAGGGAGTACATATTATTCCGATAGGGGTATATTCTATTTTTTCCACCACCTATTTCCTGAAAGGCTCCGCTTTCATCCCGTAACGCCGCATAATCTGTGAAGCGCCTGGCGTTCAAGTCCGCAAAGCCTTGCAGCCTGTGTCACATTTCCCTTGTTCATTGTAAGAAGGTTGCCGATAAAATCGGCATTAAACTGCTTTAATATTTGCTCTTTTGCATCTTTATACGTCATATCCTGAAAAGTTTGTCCGATGAAACCACTTTTCTGTGTATTTTTTTCAAAGCCGACATCCCGTGGAGTGATTTCGTTACTGCCGGCATATAATATGCCCTGCATAATGACGTTTTCCATTTCCCTTACATTTCCATTCCAGGTCCGCTGCACAAAGATCTCCATGAGATCCGTAGATATTTTATTCACCGACTTTTCTAGTTTTCTGTTGTGCTTTTTCAGCAAATGGCTAGCGATCAGGGGAATATCCTCTCGATGTTCCCTGAGTGGGGGCAGTTCCAGTGGAAGAACATTCAATCTATAGAAGAAATCTTCCCTGAACTCGGTATTTTTTATCTTTTCCTTAAGATTCCGGTTTGTGGAAGAGATTATGCGCACATCCACGTCAACAGTTCTTGTATCACCTAAAGGTTTGATCTCTTTTTCCTGTAACACCCGAAGCAGTTTGGTCTGTATGGTGGGGCTGATATCCCCTATTTCATCTAAAAATATGGTGCCTCTGTGGGCCGCCTGAAAAAGGCCGGCCTTATTTTGTGTTGCATGGGTAAAAGCTCCCTTTTTATATCCGAACAATTCACTCTCAAGGATGTGTTCCGGCACTGTGGGACAATTAACCGCGACAAAAGGTCCTGATCTTCGATTACTCAATGTGTGTATGGCTCTTGCCGCAAGGTCTTTTCCTGTACCTGTTTCCCCAGTGATAAGAACCGTTAAATCCGTTTTGGCCACCATCTGAATGGTCTCATACACCCTCTGCATTTTTGAGCTTTTTCCTACCAGTTTCTGAAATACATCACTCTCCCTGCACTCTTTTTGAAGCCTTATATTTTCCATCAAAAGCCTGTTTCTTTCCAGTGCTTTTTCCAGTCGCAGCACAAGTGCATCATGATCAAACGGTTTTGTAATATAGTCGTATGCACCGCTTTTCATGGCTTCAACGGCTGTCTCGATATCACCATGACCAGTCATCATTAGTACGGTAATGTCCGGATTCTCTCTTTTTATCAATTCCAAAAGCTCCAGGCCGTCCATGCCCGGCATTTTTATATCGGCTAAAATCAGGTCAAAGATTTGTCTTTCAAGGAGCTGCAGGGCCTGTTCCCCTGATAGGGCAGTTTCAACCTTGCAGTTTAAATCAGGTTCCAGACTGCGCTTTAGGAGCTTAAGCATGTCCATCTCATCATCAACAATCAAAATTTGCCTTTTCATCGATTCGTCACCTTACGCCGTGCGTTAACAGGAAGAACGACGGTAAATGTTGAGCCTTTTCCCCGCCTGCTTTCCACCAGGATTTCACCGTCATGATTTTTTATTATTCCGTAACTCACAGACAGGCCTAAACCGGTTCCTTCCCCGGTAGGTTTTGTTGTAAAAAAAGGATCGAAAATCCGCGATAAATTCTTTTTCTCAATACCGTGACCTGTATCTATTACCTTTATGTATGCACGGTTCTTCGATCGATTTAATTTTGTAGTAATATTTATAGTTCCGGTTTTGCCGACAGCATGTTTTGCGTTCATGATAAGGTTCATGAAAACCTGTTTAATTTTTCTCTCATTTATAAGTATTGGGGGAATAGTTATATCATAATCTCTGATATTTTCTACTTTATCAAGGTCTGAATGCTGCACAACAAAATTGAGCACATCATCTATTGTCTCATGGATATTTATTACTTCCCTTTCAGGCTTTGAGCTTCTGGAAAAACTAAGCAGATCTTCCACAATCGATTTGCAGCTCTTCACATGTTTTTCAATTGTTTTAAGATCTTTATGCCGCTCTGTTTCAGAGTCTTCATCTCTCAAAAGTAGCTGGGTATAGCCAAGGATAATCCCTAAGGGATTATTCATCTCGTGGGCTACTCCTGCAGAAAGCTGGCCAATGGAGGCAAGCTTGTCGGCCTGGGCCATCTGGTTTTCCATTAACTTTTTATGTTTTGTATCCTTAAAGGAATAACCGATGGCGTCCCTGTAATCTGAGGGGCCTTTATCAAAACTATCATCAACAGGGAGTATTGAAGCATGGGTTCCCTTCTTATCTTTTATCATATGTTGATTAAACTTCCATACTCGCGTGAAAAAAAACGTAACTACTGCAATAAATATGAGCATGAATGAATTTACAGCACCTGTAAAGGAGTTTATCGAATCCGATATCAATTCATTGCCTGACAGTAAAAGGATATGTTTTAGAATATGCCCTGCAGATCTAAAAACTGCAAAAAGAGCAAGGGTCAAGCAAATCCAGAAAAGATATTCCCATATCATCTTTCCCGGTTCCCGGTTTTTCAGCTTACGGGCAAGATTCAGGCAAAAAAGGGACAAGACCGCTACTAATATGGAGCCTGCAAGATCGACAATCGATATGGGTAATGAAGAAATAATCATACCTGCCTCGTTTCTGATACATCCGGCACTGAAACATCAAGGGGGCTTTCTTTTAAAAGGTTCCTTAGACCATAATATAAAAAGATAAAAGCAGGCATGCAAAGTAGATAATCCATCCGGGCAAGATAATAAAAGAATTTTAGAAGATTGCAATCAAAGCAATCATTTAGCTTAATTTGCCATAGTCCGATTAGCTCTATCTGTATTATATTGAACTGCTCATCCATAAAATGAACGGCAAATGCATCCAGGCCCCATAGAATAAAAAAGATTGCTGAATACTGTATGAATTTCCAGCCCGGCGGCAGGTGAGGTTTTTTCTCCCTCAGCCGGTAAATCAGAATTCCCATGGAAATTATAAAAAAGATATGAGCTAATTGGTGGGTATGGACACCCTCCGGCCGGCCATAATCACAAGTGGCAAAAGCCGGGTCCGAGCTTAAAATTGTCCACCATAATGCGGCAAGAAAAAAAACAATTATGTAGATTCTGTTTTTCATAATTGATGGTGTCGTAAAAAGTCTCATCTACTGCGTTGTAGCGGTTTTTCAGGAACTCGACAT
>JASJGP010000337.1:0-2885 GCA_033791485.1 Desulfobacterales bacterium
CAACAATCCTGATGCCCCAGAAACTCAGCAAGTCGACCATTCATACGTGAACCTGCTGCGAATGTGGAGTGAAATCTAAACCTATTTCTTTTCCCAAAATAAATTCAAATCACGCCCCCCCCCTGCCTCCCCACACCCTCAAATAGGTTTCATGGGGGCATAAGCAAGCCAAGAATCATGTTATTAGCGCTAGATTCTCAAATTCCACTCAAGCCATAAACTGCGGGGCCGATATCTGAATAACACGCTAAAACCAAGGCTTACATATTTATTTCTCTTTCTATGGATACTCACCAGACGCAAAGCCCTCCCAGTAAATCCATATCGAAAAGTATTCTCATACGCGGCTTTTCATTCATCGCGCTCGCTATCATCGTTATGGCAGCCGTCTGGTTTTATATGATCAACGAAAATCAAAAACATATTGAAGAAATCCTAGAGGAACAAGAAGAAACAAAAGCAGTGTTTACCATGCGAGAGGCGGCGTACCAAAGAACACTTGGTCTCTCACGTATGGCGCTAATGGAAGATGAATTCGACCAAGATGAGGAATATATAAAAATCAAGGAACAGGCGGGTAAATTTATTGCCGCTCGCGAGAAGTTTACCAGTCTTATTGACGCTAAAAAATTTCCAAAGGAGTTTGCAATTTGGAATGACTTAGTCCCAGCTATCCGCGATGGACAATATTGGCAAGGCATTGCACTCAACTTTTTACTTGAGGGAAAAAAAGAACAGGCTCTCAGCATGCTGCTTAATGAAGCAATGCCCGCCCAAAACCGTGTCATGACAAAGCTAACTGCGCTTTTGAAAGCGCAACAAAATTATACTGAATCCAGAGTGGAAGGAACCTCCCAACAAAATAAAACCGGTTTATATATCATGGGAGCACTAGCAGCATGGGCAATAATTTGGTGTCTTTTCATCGCAACTTACACTATAAAAAGAACTACAAAAACAGAGCAATCACTCCGATCCGCACAACTCAAAGCACAGGACGCCGACAACCAAAAATCGCAATTTTTAGCCAACATGAGCCATGAAATTCGCACGCCGCTAACAGCTATTATTGGCTTTTCAGAAACACTCATTGAAGAAGAAAAATCAGATGACTGGAAAAGTTATCTGCACAGTATTATCCGCAACGGAAAACACCTTCACCAATTAATCAATGACATTCTAGACCTGTCAAAAATTGAAGCAAATCAACTAAGCATCGAACAAATACCCGTTTCCCCCTGTCAAATACTCTCAGAAATAGAATCACTCATGGGAGAACGCGCACGAAATAAAGGATTACACTTTGAAATAAGCGGCAAATACCCAATCCCAAAACTAATCACCAGCGACCCAACTCGACTTAAACAAATCATAATCAATCTCTGCGGGAATGCTATTAAATTTACTGCCGAAGGCAGAGTTTCCCTGAAAACACACTACGAAAAAGAAAGTAATCTACTTTATTTTGATGTGGAAGATAGCGGCATAGGCATGAATCAAGATCAGCTTGCTAATTTGTTCAAACCCTTTTCGCAGGCGGACGCATCAACCACTCGTAAATTTGGCGGAACGGGTCTTGGTCTCTACATATCAAAACAACTGTCAGAAAAATTAGGCGGGGCTCTCTCAGCCGAAAGTTTAGAGGGTGTTGGCAGTCGCTTTACTGTTTATGTTGACGCTGGCGATATATCCCAAAGCGAATGGGTCAATTCAAAAGATGAAGCTCAAACAATTTCCTCCTCACTTCAAAGCAATGCAAATGTACCCACGCTAAAAGGTAAAATACTTCTCGCAGAAGACAACCCAGACAATCAACGTCTTATTTCTATGCACATCAGAAAAACTGGCGCCGAAGTAGAAGTTGTTGAAAATGGGAAACTGGCGGTGGAACGAGGAGCAGATGATTCTTTCGATTTAATTTTAATGGACATGCAAATGCCTATAATGGGGGGCATTGAGGCTATTTCAAAACTACGAGAAAAAAACTGCACGACGCCTATTGCAACATTAACCGCAAATGCCATGAAAGAAGATGCCCTTGAATCGGAAGCAGCGGGAGCAAATGACTTTCTCACCAAACCCATCGACAGACATGCCTTTTATACTGTGCTAACACGATATCTTTCACCCTCATCAGTTAACGCTCAGCATACTTCGGATACCCCCCCTCCACACGCTTCTACTGCCACACCTGTCCGCACTTCGGACATCCCTGCTCCACGCGATGAGTACTTGGATGACATTGGAGATCTAATCGAAAATTATGTCAGGCAGCTCCCGGAGACTAGTTATCGAATTGAACGGCTTCTGTCCGCAAAAGAATGGGGAGAGCTGAAAAGTGAAATACATCAACTAAAAGGCACGGGCGGCGCATTTGGCTTTCCTGAAATAACAGATCAGTGCATTAATATCGAAAAAGAAATGCTAAAAAAAGATTTCGATGCAGCCTCTAGTTTAATCACAAACTTAAATGCCACATGCATGAATATCGTTGATGCGAAAGCAAGTTAAGTCAGCAGCCAATAAAAAGTCCCGACACCTTTCGACGTCGGGACTTTTTATGCGAATAACTCTCTCCTATAAAAACTATGAATCAGTAACCACCCTTACGTCGTGACTCTGGCAGCCCAGCAATACGCCCACCCTGCTTGCTCGGATCTTTAGGAAATAGTTCATAAACATCTTTCTGGCCAATTTTTTCATTCCACTTATCAGACATCGCCTTAACAATGGCGCGAGTATTGGGTTGATTGGCAGCATTATTAATATATTCATTCCGCAAGAAGTCAATCAAGTCCCAATGCTTTTCAGTGAGTTCTACACCCTCTTCTTTGGCAATATGCTCGCCCACTGCTTTACTCCAGTCCTCATGATTGGTGAGGTAA
>JASJGP010000338.1:0-4306 GCA_033791485.1 Desulfobacterales bacterium
TCTTTGCAGAACAATCAACGCCCTTGCAACCCAATCCTTCCATATACTTAAGGGTATTGCCTATTTCTTCAACAATATCATTGACAGCCTGTTTTCTGTTCATAAATAAATCTTCCGATATTAAATCCAGAACTCCTGACCTGTGTACGTATTTTCGAGGTGTTTTGAAAGCTCGGTCGAAATTTAAGATGCAACAATTTGAACATCGAACATCGAACGTCAAATAAGGATATCGCTTCGCTCCATTAGATTATAAAATTGAAACACCAAAGGTGTACAGTCATTCGATGTTCGACGTTGGATGTTCGATGTTGGACGTTCATTTTATGTTTCACCACAGAGTTCACAGAGATTTTATGTTTTCTTTCTGTGGTTAAAAAAAATTTTAACTGTTATGGAAAATAACTCTCCAATAATAAATCTTAAAAAGATTACTTTCGGTTATCCCGAAGGTCCTATGGTCATAAATGAACTTGATCTGAAATTTTATCAAGGGGACCAAACAGGTTTGATTGCACCCAATGGAAGCGGGAAAACCACCTTGTTCCATATTATCATGGGACTTATAAAACCATCTTACGGAAAGATGGAAATTTTCGGCAAACCTGCTATTAAGGAAGAGGATTTTTCAAACATTCGCGGAAAGATAGGACTCCTTTTTCAGGATGCGGATGATCAGCTTTTTTGTCCCACGGTTTTAGAGGATGTTGCCTTCGGCCCTTTGAATATGGGTAAGTCAAAGGAAGAAGCCATAGAAATTTCAATAAAAACGCTGGACTCTCTGGGTCTTGCCGGATTTGAGGACAGAATAACGTACAAACTGTCCGGAGGTGAAAAACGGCTGGTTTCCCTTGCCACTGTTCTATCAATGAAGCCCGAAATTTTACTTCTCGACGAACCTCTGACGGGCCTTGACACAGAAACCAGATTGAAACTTATCGATATCCTACCTAATTTAGACCTTTCCTATATATTAATATCCCATGAAATTGATTTTCTAACTGCCACGACAAAACAGATTTACACCATGAAAGATGGCAAGATTCAAATAGATGACGAAAGCTACATCCACAAACACGAACATGTGCATCAGTTTGGCCGGATTCCACATAAGCATATTCCACATAAGCATAATTGATAGAAAGGATTTACCACGGAGTTCCACGAAATTTTAATTTTTTAGTGTCTGTGAAATCTCTGTGAAGATCCGTGGTGAAAAAAAAAGAATATTTGATGGCAGGGCGAGTTGGATATTAGCTATACATACTTTCAATCAAATCATTGAAGGCTTCATTAACAAACTTTCGCTTTACCTTCATGGTGGGGGTAACTTCTCCGTCTTCCTCGTAGAGCTTTTTAGGCAGGATCGTAAATTTTCTAATGTTTTCCACACGGGCAAGGGTTTCATTAACAGCATCAACTTCTTTTTTAATCAATTTGTTTATCATGAGATCGGAGGTCAGATCCTTATAGGTTGAAAATTGAATTTTATTGTCCTGTGCAAATTTGAACACGTTATCTTCGTCAATCATAATGAGGCATGAAAGAAACTTCCTCCGGTCACCGATCACCACCGCATCATTTATATAAACACTTGCTTTAAGTTTATTCTCAATGTACTGGGGGGTTATATTCTTACCACCGGCCGTGACAATAATATCTTTTTTACGGTCAGTAATTTTCAGGTAGCCATCTTCGTCAATTTCTCCCACATCCCCGGTATATAACCATCCGTTTTTCAGGGTTTCAGCAGTTTCCTGAGGATTGTTAAAATAGCCTTTAAATACACCCGGAGACTTCACCAGTATCTCACCATCACCGGCAAGTTTTATTTCAACTCCTGTAAGGGGTGGACCGACGGTTCCGAACTTCACCCTGCCAACCCGTGAAAGTGTTGTAACGCCTGTTCCTTCGGTCTGCCCGTACCCTTCAACCAGGTTTACGCCTATGGATTGAAAAAAATACAAAACATCAGGAGAAATAGGAGCCGCACCGGAATAAGCGACCCGAAGCCGGTCAAAACCCATTCTTTCCTTAAGTTTTCTGAAGACCGTAAAGTATGCAAATTGGTATAGTAATTCCAGGTAAACCGGCACCTTTTTAAAATTCATTCTTAAACCGGTCCTTTTCTTTCCGATTTTCAGGGCAGCGTTAAACACAAGCCGTTTAAACCAGGTGGCATCGGACATCTTTATGGTTATAGCGGAATGGTATTTTTCCCATATACGTGGCACCGAATGACCCACCGTAGGTGAGATTTCAATCATATTATCCGTTATGGTGTCCAGGCTCTCAATAAAGTTAACCGTATGGCAGTTTGTCAGATGACCCAGGATGGAAAACAGTTGTTCGAAAATATGGCAAAGGGGTAGAAAGGACAATACTTCATCCGTGTCATACATCGGGTTGTCCGTCGTAATGGTTCGTCCCATCCAGATCAGATTGCTGTGGGTAAGCATGGCTCCTTTTGGGGGGCCTGTTGTGCCGGATGTATAAATCAGCACTGAAACATCATCGGGCATCACTTCCTTCATCCGTAATTCAAATAACCCGGGTCTCTCCTCGGCCGCTTTAAGCCCCATTTCGAGCAGTTCATCAAAAGTCATTACAGCGGGGTCCTGAAACTGTCTGAGGCCTTCAGTATCCCACACTATTACTTTCTTCAGCATGGGAGCCTTATCTTTAAACATAAGCCATTTATCGAGCTGTTCCTCATTTTCTGCAAAGAGAAATCCGGACTCTGAATGATTAATTACATATTCCACCTGGGGCCATGCATTTGTGGCATAGATTCCTGTGGCCGCTCCCCCGGAACATTGAATGCCCATGCTTGCAAATATCCATTCAGGGCAATTATCACCAATGATGGAAACCCGGTCACCCTTTTCAAGACCCATTGATATGAGGGCACATCCTACACACTTGGCTTTCTGATAATATTCGTTCCATGAGATATCATGCCAAAGGCCATAATCCTTTTTGCGCATGGCAACCCGGTCGGCGTATTTTAAAACAGCTTCTTTAAATACCTGGGGAACAGTTTCTGAAATCACTTTAGTATCCACCTGTAAATACCCACCATGACGGTCTCGTAAAAAGCCCAACTTCTGCGTTGTGCTGCATTTCGTAATCATTCAACGTACCATTAGTACGCCTCATGATTACAAAATTTGCACGCCTTGAATTTGAACTTTTTACGAGACCGTCTAAATCGGACTTTTTACGAATTCATCATTTTTTGACAACCCAGCGATTTATCTCCATGCTTTCTTTCTTTTCCAGCGCTGATATCCTTTGGCTGAAGCCTCGGAACGAACTCCCATATAAAATTCCTTAACATCTTTATCTTCCATCAGCTCGCTCGATTTGCCTTTCATAACAAACCTGCCGTTTTCCAGAATAAGGCCGATCTGTGAAATGGACAAAGCCATCCGTGCATTCTGCTCAACCAGCAAAATGGTAACCCCTTCTTTATTAATGCTTTTAATAATTTCAAAAATCTCCTGAACCAGAATGGGTGAAAGACCCAGTGAAGGCTCATCTAAAAAAAGAAGCTTGGGACGGCACATCAGGGCACGGCCGATGGCAAGCATCTGCTGTTCCCCTCCTGAAAGAGTCCCCGCCCACTGATTGATACGATCCTTAAGAATAGGAAAATAAGCAAAAATCCGATCAATGTCATTATTGATTTTGCTGCGGTCCTTACGGATATAAGCACCCATCACCAGGTTTTCTTTTACGGTGAGTTCTTCAAAAACCTCCCGCCCTTCCGGCACATAAGAAATCCCTCTACGAACAATTTTTTCAGTATCCATGCCATCTATTCTTTTGCCCATATATTCTATGGTGCCTTTATCAGGCTGGTCTTCAATAAGCCCCATCACCGTCTTTAAAATGGTTGACTTACCCGCCCCGTTAACTCCAAGGATTGCGGTGATCGTTCCCTCTTCAACCGTCAGGGAAGTACCGCGAATGGCATAGATCAAATCATAATAGGTTTCGATATTTTTTATTTCAAGAATTGTGCCCATAAATTTAGACTGTTTCATTCTCTCCAAGATAGGCTTTTAATACTTCGGGATGTTTTTGCACTTCTTCAGGAGTTCCTTCGGTAATGGAACAGCCAAAGTTAATGGCCAGAATACGATCCGACACATCCATAACCATAGTCATGTCGTGCTCAATCAGTAAAATAGATATCCCCATTTCATCCTGAATATCCTTTATCCAGAAAATAATATCTTGTTTTTCCTCTGCGTTCATTCCCGCGCAGGGCTCATCCAGAAGTAATAACTCAGGCTCCAGC
>JASJGP010000339.1:0-3290 GCA_033791485.1 Desulfobacterales bacterium
CCCTGTTTGCCGACTCTATACATTGAATCGCTTTAAGAGCAGCCCCTGTTGCATCTTCCATGGATTCCTCTACGGTCATGCTCCGCCTGACACACCCGGCAGAATAAATTCCTGTTCGCTGGGTTTCATAGGGAAAGCATACGAAATTCGAATCCACATAACCGTTAAAAAGATCGATATCCCTGAATGCAGGACCCTGCCTGTAAGCCAGGTTAACTACCGGATCGTCCGCAGTAGCCGGTACCATTCCGGCAGCCAGTACTACCATATCCGCTTTTACCTGGATTTTTTCTCCAAGAAGGGTGTTGTCGGCTTCTACGATCATTCCATCTCCGTTTTTAGAAACGCTGATGACCTCACCCTTGGTTAAAAAGATACCAACATCCTGCTGGATGCTTTTGTAAAAGTTCTCGGAAAGACCGGGTGTCCGCATATGCTGATAAAATATATAAGCTTTCCCATCATCAAAATCTTCCCGTACATATTTAGCCTGCTTGAGCGAAACAAGGCTTGTCACCGAACCGCAAAAATCAAAATCACTGTCATCGTCGCCCTTGCCGGGACTTTGCACAAAAACAACTGATTTGGCTTCTTTTCCGTCAGATGGGCGTGCTATTTTTCCTTTTGCGGCGATTTCTTCAAACTTGGAGTTGGTCACAACGTCAGGCAGTTGTCCCAAGCCCAGGTGAGCAAATTCTTCGCCTTCGATTTCAGCCGGGCGCCAGCCTGCGGCCAGTATGACTGCACCAAAGAGTTCACCGTTCGGATCAAGAGCCAGAATGTCCTGCTTGCCCTTGTTATACTCCATATATATCTCATGGAGTTTTTCCACATCGAACTCTTTTCCTTTTTCATCAACTTTCATTTCATCAGGCAAAGGATAAGGAACATCAAACTCAATTTTTTCACCCGGCTTTTTAAGCGTCACCGTAAATTCGCCGGGTTGTCCGGCAATACGGGCAACAACTGTACCTGTTTTAACCGTTATATTTTGATAGATATCAAGCTCTTTGATTTTATCGCCGATTATTGGCGAAAGCAGGCTTTCATAAGGATCGGTCAGGGGGAGTTGTTTTCGCCAGAGATTGGCATGTCCACCAAGCTCGGCCTCCTTTTCAACAATGGTTACATCATATCCTGCTTTTGCCGCATCAATAGCGGCAGAAATACCGGTAATACCACCACCGATGACCAGTATTTTCCTGCTGATAGTTTCAAGCAAAGACGGTTCAGGCAGATCTATTTTCTCAACCTTTGCCATTGACATTTTAATGTAGTCTTCGGCCATCATCTGGACCCGGTCAAAATGCTCTCCGCTGTCTTTTTGTTCCTTAGTCAGCGCCGGGAATTCAGAGCGCGGGTGAGACCATACCACCCCTTCTCTTAAATTGACCCGATCGACTATACAGCCGTCAAAACTGAAGGCATCAAAATTGACCCTTCTGCTGCATCCTGCAATAACCAGGGTGTTGATTCCTTTTTCTTCAATATCTTTTTTTATAAGTTCAACCCCTTCTTTACCGCAAAGAAACGGATGGGTTTGAACAGGAAGCCCTTCTTCTTCCGGTACGCCGCACAAGTCCTTTATATCAAGGGCATCCCCGATTCCGCAGCCTGTGCATATATATACACCATACTTTTTATCCATGGATACCTCCTACCTCTTCACCAGGGTTTGAATAGCCTTAAGGGCCATACCGGTTGCATTTTGGTTTGATGATACGACATCGGCAGGTTTATTGGCGCATCCTGCAGCGAACATGCCGCCTTTTTCAAAATCGTTGATGATAAAACCATCCGCATTATATTTCAGGTCTGCAGGAAGTTTTGCACTTGCCGCTGTGGGCTGCATTCCGGTAGCCAAAACAACCATTTCCACAGTCTGGCTTATCTTTTCCCCGGTTACGGCGTTTTCTGCAACCACGGTGATATTTCCGGTGTCATCTTCTTCACTGACCTCAGCAACCTTGCCTTTAATCATAAAGACATTTTCATCTTCTTTTATATTTTGGTAAAATTTTTCATACCTCTGACCGGGGGCCCTTACATCTATATAAAAAATATAAATTTTGGCATCAGGATACTGCTCACGGATATATGTAGTTTGCTTTAACGAAGCCATACAGCAGATATAGGAACAATAGGGGAGATGATTTTCATCCCTTGATCCGGCGCACTGAACAAAGGCAATGCTTTCAGGCTCCTTGCTGTCTGATGGGCGGGCTATTTTCCCCTTTGTCGGGCCGTTGGGAGAAGCCATTCTCTCCATCATCATATTGGTAATGATATTTTGATATTGACCAAAGCCAAGATTGTCTATTTTCCTTGCATCATACGGTTCCCATCCTGTGGCCCACACAACCGCCCCAACCTGCAAGTCAATCGTCTTTACCTCCCTATCAAAGTCGATGGCATCATACTTACAGGCTTCCTTACACCGTTTTTCATCATCTGTTCCCTTGATTTCAGGGGCCATGACATACCGGGCAGGAAAGGCCATTTCAAAGGGCAGATATGCTCCTTTGATTTTATTCATTTCAAAATTAAAGCTGCTGTCTATCAATGTCTCGCAAACCTTTTCACACTCTCCGCAGCAGGTGCAGTTTTCATTCACATATCTTGGATTTAATTTGATAGAGACGTTATAGCTGCCGGGTGTCCCGTCAACTTTTTCAACTTCGGCCATTGTCAATACCTTTACTCTTGGATTATCCTTAATTCTCCTGAAATTGATTTCAAGACCGCAGGTCGGAGGACATAGCTTTGGAAAATATTGATTAAGCTGCGCTACCCTTCCGCCCAGGTAAGGATTTTTTTCGACCAGAAACACTTCGTACCCCACTTCAGCAGCTTCGAGGGCCGTGGTTATTCCGCTTATCCCTCCTCCAACAACCAAAATGCTTCCGTTTGCAGGGGTTGCTTTGTCTTCTGTCATGCTATCCCTCCATGCATTGTTACGTTTACGATTAAATTCTTTTTGCCGGTGTCAGATTCCTTCAGGCGATATCCTTATAAAATAAATTCAGGTGTCCGCATGCTCAAAAGTTTTATCATTGAAACCAGGGTAAAACCCTTGAGCAACCGGGCACAATCGTTGGTTTTGGGGTTATCGCCTGAAGGAAAAATGTTTTTGAAAGGTTACTTTTCTTAATAAAAACCTCCAGGCGTCCCAAAGACGCCTGGAGGCGTATCAGATTAGGTTAAAACTGATTCAGCATTAATCAGGGATGATCTGAATGTAATCTTTCTTGAAGATATCCCATTTTTTTGCCTTTGGATCATACTTGGAG
>JASJGP010000340.1:0-4122 GCA_033791485.1 Desulfobacterales bacterium
ATTCTTGCAATTTTGCTGGAGCAGGCCAGAGGTGAAAAATTACGTATATTTCTTTGTGCGCCAACTGGAAAAGCGGCGGCAAAACTTAACGAATCGATTAAAAAAGCAAAAGAAGAATTAAATTGCAGCGATGCTATTAAACAGGCGATACCTGTGGAAACATATACAATTCACAGAATGTTGAAAACCATACCGGGTTCACCATATTTTCGTTATAATTCGGAAAATCTACTTCCTGCAGATGTTGTTATTGTCGATGAAGCCTCCATGGTGGACCTTGCTCTTATGTCCAAGCTTATTTCATCAATCCCGATGACCGCAAGATTGATTCTTATGGGAGACAGGAATCAGCTTTCTTCAGTTGAAGCCGGATCAGTACTTGGTGACATATGTGACACCAGCGGTATACAAATGTTTTCAAGAGAGTATGCCAAAACCATAGAAGAAATAGCCGGAGAAAAGCCCGAAGAAAGAATAGATACTTCAATTAAAGCCTATGAAAAAGGACAAGGTTTATATGACTGTATCGTTGTTTTGCAGAAAAGTCTGAGATTTACAGGCAAAAGTGAAATATGGGAGTTAAGTCAGGCTGTTAACAAAGGAGATTGGGGACCGATTTTATCTATTCTTAACAAAAACATTGGTCTTAAAAACAATACCGAGCTTAAAAATAATGAGGGCAGGGGGGTTAAATGGGAAGAGTTTAGAGCCTCAAGTGAAAAACACAGCATTATAGCTGAGAAGATAATTCATGGTTATTCTGATTATCTTATTGCTCAAGATCCATATACAGCGCTTGAGCGATTTAACAGATTTAAATTATTGTGCGCATTGAAAGTAGGTCCTTACGGGGCATATAGCTTAAACAGGCTGGCCGAAGCAGTGCTGAAAAAAGAAAAATTAATAAGGACGGATATCTCCAATGAATACCCATGGTACAGAGGAAGGCCGGTGCTGATTACAAAAAACGATTACAGCCTTGGACTTTTTAATGGCGACATGGGAATAACCATGCCTGATCCAAAAGAAGGCGGCAGTGATCTGTACGTTTTCTTTCCTGAAGCATCAGGCGGAGTAAGAAGATATTCACCATACAGAATTCAAGAGCATGAAACTGCTTATGCAATGACTGTCCACAAGAGCCAGGGGTCTGAATTTGATCATGTCTGCCTTGTTTTTCCCGATAAAGACTATCCGGTTTTGACAAGAGAGCTCGTTTATACGGGAATCACCCGCGCCCGAAAAAGTGTGCTGATATGGGGAAGCGAAGATGTTTTAAAAGCTGCTGTTTCCCGAAGAATAAAACGAGAATCAGGGCTTAGGGATGCGCTTTGGGGATGAGCCGCAACTTTAATGGCGTCGTAGAAAGTCCCATCTACTGCGTTGCAGCGGTTTTTCAGAGTATATGAAACTTTCTGCTTAGCACCCCAAGGGCATTTCCTGCGGGCACCATCGATGTTACTTTTTACGAATTCATCAACTTTAGAACTTGCCTGAAAACAAAGTGTCAAGGTAAAACCGGGAAATAGGATCACTTTCGTCGATGTTGTGATTATCGTTTTCATTTTTCAGTTTAATTTCATTTCTGATACCTGATGCCATTGTTTTCCCAAGTTCCACGCCGAACTGGTCAAAAGGATTGATTCCCCAGATAAATGCTTCAAACACTGTTTTAGCTTCGTAAAAGGCGAGAAGGCGGCCGACATTTTCAGGTGAAAGGTCATTGAGAAGAATTGTTGAAGAAGGCCGGTTACCCGGAAAATATCTTGCCTTGTCCTCAGAGTCCTTTCCAACAGCAAGGGCCTGGGGCTGTGAAATAAGATTTGACCAAAGTTCCTGATGGTTTGTAACCCCTTTTGATTTGCTTTGGTATTGCTTATATTGGGGTGTTACAACCCCGATAAAATCGATGGGGAAGGGACGTCCCTGGTGTGCAAGCTGAAAGAATGAATGCTGTGCATTTGTGCCCGGCTCTCCGAAAATAATCTGGCCTGAAGGGACTTCGAGCGGTTTGCCATACTGCCGTACTGATTTTCCGTTGCTTTCCATATTGAGCTGCTGGATATGTGGTGCAAGCTTACACAAAGGGGTTGCGTACGGAATTATTCCTTGGGCCGGGTATCCTAAAAAATTGTTGTTCCAGATTGAAATAAGTGCAGCAATAAGGGGGAGATTTTCCCTGTCCGGAACACTGTTTGCATGAATGTCCATCTCCCGTGCGCCTTTTAAAAAGCGATCAAAAACATCGTATCCAAGATAGAGGCTAAGTGGAACACCACCAACTGCAGAAGTAACGCTGTATCTTCCTCCTATGAAATCAAACATGTGGAACGAGTTGAGAATAGGGGCATCAGGATCATCTCCGGGACTTCCTTTGCTGGTAACTGTAATAAAATGTTTTGCAGGATCGAGCCCTTTATCTTCCATGAATATGCGGGCCTGGTTAGCATTGGCCATGGTTTCCGCTGTTGTATAGCTTTTGGAAATTACAATCCATAGGGTCGTTTCCGGGTTTATGCGTGATGCGATTTGACCGAAATTGTGGGTATCCACGTTTGCCAGATAGTGTATTTTAATATTATCAGCCGCATATACCTCAAGGGCACTTGAAACAAAATCGGTTCCAAGATAGGATCCTCCAATTCCGATAACAACCAGGTATTCAAAGGGTTTGCCTGTGGAACCTTTTATTTTTCCCCCACGTATTTTTATCGAAAATTCATTAATTTCGTTTTTTACTCTTCTTATTTCAGGCATTACGTCCTTTTTATCCACAAAAATAGAATTATCTGAAAAATTCCTTGATGCGGTGTGAAGTGCAGCCCTGTCCTCAGTAACATTCACCTTTTCTCCGCTTACCATGAAATTGAACGTCTTTTTTACTTTTCTATCCCTTGAAAGTTCAAATAAAAGATCCATGGTGGTTTCATCAACCCTTTGGCGAGAAAAATCGAAGAAGATATCAGCACCATTTAGAGAAAAGTTTTTAAATCTATCTTTTTCATTTAATAGATTTTTTAAATGCTTTTCAGGATGCTCCATAACGGTGGCGTGCTGCATCAGGTTTTTCCAGACAGGAGTTTCATTTATTCTTTCAGAAGGCATAGTATTCTCCTTTATTTCGATTTTGGTATTAATCTATACTATTGAAAAATATGCTCAAATGCGCATTAAGGTAATTTGGCTTTAAGGCGGGTCGCTGTTTGCAGGTAATAGTAAGCGAAACCTTTGCAAAATTAAGGTACGAAGAACTTATAAAGTTGTCTGTCAAGCGGGTCAGGCGCTTCTTGTACATGATATTGTATTTAATAAATTCTCATGTATTTTGTCCAGAATATCGCAATCGTCTATACAATGCGGAAAATCCTTCCTTTTTTCACATTCTTTGCAGGGGCTTTTAACCAGGTAGCCGACTTCAAAATCGAATCTGAACTCAGGTAATTTATTTAATTGCAAATATTTCATAATTGCATTAAGAATATCACAACATGTTATATAAAGCAAGGTATTCAATCGAATTCAAAAAGGCTATACCAACCTCCCGAAAATTATTTAACTCAATGAAAATAAAGCATATTTAGTAGGGTCTGTTTTTTGCCTCGCTAGGTTCTATCCAGAAACCGCTGGTATTCATACATTTTTGAAAATGCCTTTACAGCCCTTTCCGGTGTCTGGAAAAATATCGGCTTAAAGGACTTGTCTTTCACTTTATAGACAGTTTGATCATTTTCATCTGTCAGAAGGCTGACTCCAAATACCGGTTTTTTATATGTCTCCATTAACTTTGCAATATGGTCGATGTATTGACTTTCAAACTTTGCCATTCCCTCATTAACTGATTTAAGAAAATCGGAAGAATAAGACGAGTCTGATTTAAGGACTGAACCTGTGAAATTTTCGATGAAAATTCGTCTGCCTAGTATTCCAAGATTAATAACGGCATCGCAACCATCCCATTTTAAAAGCTCCTCTATTACAGTCATGGGTACCGAAGTATCATTTTCTCCCACCAGATCCACAGGGTTCGACCTGCTCCAGTAAGGTGGAAGTATTTTGTCTATTAGTTTTATAATTTCAGGGGAAAGCTCCGGAACTTCAAGACCGAATTGAGAACACAGATCT
>JASJGP010000341.1:0-2533 GCA_033791485.1 Desulfobacterales bacterium
TGTAGGCATTTGGACACCTCCTCTTTCGTATATCCCCATCCTAATGATTAAAGTTTTTAAAGTTCCAATTATCACCTCCTTTCTTCAAGAGACCCTCCAGAATTGGACTACAAACATTTCAAAGGAGCATGGAATAGGGGATTGAGGAATGAAAAGGGATGCTATTAGGATGAACAGAGATTCTATAGAGAAAGCAATGAGTACTTTGCGGTGGAAGATGAAGCTGAATAGAAAAACCGGAATCCTTAGCCTACAGTTTCATTTTTTTCAGCAAGAGGGCTTTGAAATGGTCTTTTAAACTCCCAACAGAACAAACATCTGTCAGGAGCAAGGTTGGCACATTTTGAGGGGTTTCTTCATGTGGAACCTCCGTCCGGAGATTAAGAAATGGAAACGAAAAACTTATAAATATGGAACGCATTTAAAAGAGAAAAGTCAAGATAAAAATGATAAGAATTCCAATTGACGAAAACTTTCCCCAATTGTACCTTTCTGTAGAAATTAAGTATAGGTCGGAGTGACACTTAAATGAATTAAAGGGGCTTTGAATAACCGACTCCTAAAACCGTAAACAAAATCATAAGAATTATCGCTTGAATGACCCAGCCAATCACACAGACGCCTACTGCTCGTAATGTGCTCTGATAATCTAGAGCTTGCCTTACAGCAATAACCATGGCCACTAACATCCAAACTGAAGTGATCATAAAAATGATTCCGCCTATTCCAGGTATAATAGCCAATATTCTAAGCAACCCTGGAGAGCTTGAAAATCCGATGGTTCGTAATAGTTCACCATGATCGGCTTTGGTTTGAGGTTCAGGAAGGATTTTAACACCGATAAAATATGTAATATAGGCCCAGACATACCATGCGATAAGGGCTGTGATTGTTCCGATAATGACTCCTTTTATACCTATCGTTCCTATGCTGCCTATCCCGGCTGCTACACTGGAGAGCACAACAACTCCCATAGCCTGACTCATCGCACCTTTATCAGCCTCAACTTCTTCATATAAGTTAACATCAAGCTTGGCAGCTCTAACAATTCGATCTAAATATACTTGCATTTTTACCTCCAACATTGATGGCGTCGTAGAAAGTCCCATCTACTGCGTTGCAGCGGTTTTTTATCCCGCTGATTTTTAGCGGGGGTATATGAAACTTTCTACTTAGCACCCCAAGGGCATTTCCTGCGGGCACCATCGGGGATAATTTTACGAGTTCACCTACATTTATTTAATTACAAATTGTGTACTCCGATTTAATATATTGTCAAGACTTACAAATCTTACAAGGTACATATCCTCGATTTACGGCTTCCTGCTTTTGCTTTGAGTGCCTCGATAAGATTCAATTTGTTCATGTGTAGTCTCCGAAGTTTTTGTTGTTTCAGTAAAATACATTAGTGATAAAGAAGTGTCAAGAAATCTGTAGGGTTAGATGTTTTAGGATTTGGGAGGATGAGGTCTAAAGGAAGATGGTTTTAATGATTTAATAGAAGCCAGGTCATTTTGTTGTTCTTGGAAATGGCGGGATTAAGTAATATTATTTTTAAATGCTTCCCGGCGTTCAGTGCCTTTTCTTATAACTCTAAAAATTCGAGGGTTTCTGCGATCCAATGCGCTTCTTCGGAATCTGCAAGATCTTCTTTCTGGAAAATGATTTGCGCCGGAACTTCCGCGCCTATCAATTACTGAGCGCCTAACACTGTTATCATTTAAAGTGTTGAACATTTTATCTGCCACATCTTTCTGATTTGATTTTTTATCACTCATGGAGGAAATAATTGATAGCGCTTCCCAAAATGCCGTTATTTTCTCCGGTGCCGCCTTTCTATTAATAGTTTCGCCAGCCCACTGAAAAGATGCACGCACATCCGAGAAGACTACCTCATGTTTTTCTGTCTATTAGCGCTTTTAGAGTATTTCTATCAAACAACTTACTTTCTTTGTGCTATAAAGCCAACAAGAATTCAAATGATGCAAAAAGCATTAAAACTACAAAAAGCGCTAAACCTAGTGAAATTAAAATTTCTTCCACTTTCTGATCCCCTGTCTAAATATTGTAAATTCAGTTTTTTATGAATCTATTAGAGTCAGTTTCAAAATGTTCAATTATGTTCGAGATCAAGGAAGGCGAAAATTTTAACCACAGGAATACATGTAGTATTTCGAGGATTAAAATTTGAGCCTGACGTAGATATCGGAAAAAAGGGGACGTTTTGAAATCGGCTCTATTAAAACTACAATAGTGATACATATTAAAGCACAAACCGTGCCGAAAAATTGAATATTCTACTATTTATTATGAATACAGTTAGATAGCTCGCTTAAGGCGTAAAAAGATGATTGTTTAAAAACCTGATTTTGTGAAATAAATGCCACAATTTCTATGAATATTTTTTCATGTTCATTTTAGCGTCAATTGCCCTATGCAAAGGCGCAAGGAAGTTAATAGCACCAATTTTTTATTGATCTTTGCGAGGTTTGTGACATTTTTAGAAAATTTAAGAGTTTAACTAAGGTTGACG
>JASJGP010000342.1:0-3779 GCA_033791485.1 Desulfobacterales bacterium
TTCATGCAGTCATCAAACACACCGGGAATTTCAAATACACGTGCACCGCTTCCCAGGGGTTGAGAAAGCTGTTGAGGAGTCACCTTTTTGTGGGGCAGTAGCACTGCTGATTTGACATTAGGGTTCATGTATCCTGCATATAATGCTGCGGCCGCGGAAGTGTCACCAGTGGAAGCACATAAGGCTAAAACATTTGAAATAAAACCGTTTTTTATAAGAAAATTGAGGTAACTAAAAGCGCTGGCCATGCCGCGGTCTTTAAAAGATGCGCTGGGATTCTGTCCATCGTTTTTAAAATAAAACTCAAGCCCGGTCTTTTCCTGTAAAAACGTATTTGATTTAATAACAGGTGTGTGCCCTTCGCCAAGATATAGCACGTCATCAAGAGGTATCACAGGACCGATAAATTCGTGATACCGATATATGCCCTTTAATGAAGGGATAGTTAGCATCTTTCGGTAATCGAAAATTTTTTGCCAGGTTTCCCCTTTAATTTTTTTTAATTGTTTGAAATTTTGGTCATAAATCAAAAGCACCTGGCCGCAGTCAGGGCATGTGTATAGCAGCTTCTTTATACCAAATTCCCTGTTGCAACCCAAGCAGCGATAAATCATCTTGCCTTCAGCTTTAGGGATGATATAAGGCTTGATCTCTTCTGGAAAATTATTAAGTTTCACGACTTTATTCTCTCCATATTTCCCATATATGGCCTGAGGGCTTTTGGCAGAATCACGGAACCGTCAGGTTCCTGAAAATTTTCAAGTATTGCTGCAACCGTACGGCCCACAGCAAGACCTGATCCATTTAATGTGTGGACAAGCTGAGTTCCTTTTTTCCCTTTAGCTTTAAAACGGATATTTGCACGTCTGGCCTGGAAACTTTCAAAGTTGCTGCATGATGAGATTTCTCTGTAAACACCCTGGGCAGGCATCCAGACTTCAATATCATAGGTCTTGGCTGCAGAAAAACCCAGATCTCCTGTACAAAGGCTAATAACCTGATAGGGCAATTCCAGGCGTTTTAAAATTGACTCAGCATCGCTTAAAAGCTTTTCAAGTTCATCGTAAGATGTTTCGGGCAGTGTAAATTTAACGAGTTCAACCTTATTAAACTGGTGCTGACGAATCAATCCCCTGGTATCCTTTCCATAAGACCCAGCTTCAGAACGGAAACAGGGTGTATATGCGGCATACAGTATAGGCAGCATGTCTTCATCCAGAATCTCATCCTGGTGAATGTTGGTTACAGGAACTTCAGCTGTTGGTATCAGGAAATAATCCCAGCCTTCAAGCTTAAAAAGATCTTCTTCAAACTTAGGCAACTGGCCGGTATGGGTCATGGATTTTCGATTCACGATAAAAGGGGGGAGGACTTCCTTATAACCATGTTCTGTGGTATGGACATCAAGCATAAAATTAATTAAAGCCCTTTCCAGTTTTGCCCCTGCCCCAAAATAAAGAGGAAAGCGTGCACCTGTGATCTTGGCTGCTCTATCAAAATCGAGTATTTCTAGTTGTTGGCCCAGGTCCCAATGAGCCTGTGGTTCGAATTCAAATTCAGGTAACTTGCCGATCTTTTTTACAACCGGATTTTCCAGGCTGTCCTTTCCAACAGGAACCGATGAATGGGGTATATTAGGTATTCCCAGAAGAATTGTGTTTAATTTTTCCTCATATTCCAACAAAGCTATATCCAGTTCTTTGATCTTTTTAGAAACCCCGCGCATCTCAATTACAAGGCTTTCGGCATCTTCCCCTGCTTTTTTCATAACTGCAATCCGGTCAGTTACAACATTGCGGTTATGCCTGAGCTTTTCAATTTCAAGAAGAATTTCTCTGCGGCGTGCATCGCAATCTGTAAAAGTATTGATTTCAGCAGTTTCACCTCGTGCTGAAATCGCTTTTTGAACATCTGAAAAATTTTGTCTCACGAACTTGATTTCAAGCATAACAATCCCTATATTTAAAGTAATTTATTTTATGATTTCGTGTCTATATGGCAGGAAAATAAACTTCTTACAACAATTGTCGTCAGTAAGGCAACAATAGCCCCCTCACGCCAGAGAAGGGGAAGTCAGACGTTTTACGAGACCATCATGTAACGGAAACAAAAAATATCACCGCAAGGCTGATTAGTCAATGATTATTGCAAGTTGACATTTGTTATCAATTTTGTATATTAAAAGATGTGAGATCTTTGAAAATTGGTAATTTTTTTTCGAGTTCAAGGAAGGCGATCCGCCTCAGGCGGATCAACCACAGGAATATATAGAATATTTCGAGGATTGAAATTTGAGCCTGACGCAGAAATCGGACAGATAAGCGTAGACTTCGAAAAGTGCCGTTTTGCAATGGTCTCGATGTTATAATACTTGTTTAGGAGATAATACATGGAAGAAACACTAAGAACCAAATCAGAAATTCGCAGCGACATCGCAGCAATACAGAATGATTTTTCCGATATTGAAATAAAAGAAAAAACTAAAGAAATAGAAAACCGTCTTTTTGAGTTTGCTAACTTTCTGGAATCAAAAATCGCCCTGCTTTATATCAATAACAGCTGCGAAGTAATTTCGCTGGATATAATAAAAAGATGCTTTGACTTATATAAGATCGTTGTTCTTCCTGCCCCAAACACAAGTCAATACGAAATGAAGTTAATGAAAATTGACAACATTGATAAGGATTTAAAGCAAGGTGCCGAAGGTATTTTAGAGCCTGATGCCCATCGCTGCA
Source organism: Desulfobacterales bacterium (assembly GCA_033791485.1). GTDB lineage: Bacteria > Desulfobacterota > Desulfobacteria > Desulfobacterales > JAUWMJ01 > JAUWMJ01. The sequence continues at coordinate 2,736 of JASJGP010000342.1, forward strand.
AAACAGTGCCGATTGAATCTATTGACATCGCAATAGTCCCAGGAATTGCTTTTGATGAGAAAGGCGGAAGGATAGGGTCAGGTGACGGCTATTATGACAGGCTTATTCCAAAACTTCCGATTACCACAAGAAAGGTCGCTCTTTCATTTGAAAGCCAGATAATTCAGCAGGTGCCGGTGGAATCTCATGACAGACATGTTGATATTATTATTACTGAAAAAAGAATAATTTATAAAATATAAAACGACAGATCAACTACTCAGCTGCTCAACGAGGTCTATACTTAAAATTTCAAGTTTAGCACCCTTTATCTACAATTAATCTCTAATTAGTAAATAGTTAATTCGTATCGAAGGTGTGAATCGAGACAATTATATCATTTTCTTCCAGATGATAGGAATCTAATTAGTGTCCGAACGAAAACTAGTAAATTATTTCAAGTTCAAGGAAGGCGCAAATTTTAACCGCAGGAATACATGGAGTATTTTCAGGATTAAAATTTAAGCCTGACGCAGAAATTGGGAAAATAACAGCTTTCGTTCAGGGACTAAATAAAAAGGATTAGTTTTACAAACGGAAAAAGACTTCCAATGAGTAACGAACCAGAAAAAATTATTTATACAATGATGAGAGTCAGCAAGGCATACCAGAACAAACCTGTGCTAAAAGACATATCCCTATCCTATTTTCTTGGTGCCAAAATTGGCGTCTTAGGATTAAATGCCGCAGGGAAAAGTTCTCTTTTGCGTATTATGGCAGGTGTTGATCATGAATATGACGGAGAAGCCGTACTTTCCCCGGGATACACTTTAGGGTTTCTTGAGCAGGAACCTTTGCTTGATTCAGATAAAACCGTAAAAGCTGTAGTTGAAGAAGGCCTGCTGGAGGTTGTAGGTCTTGTTGAGGAATACAATAAAATCAGTGAAAAATTTGCTGAGCCCATGTCTGACGATGAAATGAATCAACTTATTGAGCGCCAGGGCGAATTGCAGGACAAAATCGATCATCTTGATGCCTGGGATATTGACGCGCGTTTAGAAATGG
>JASJGP010000343.1:0-3109 GCA_033791485.1 Desulfobacterales bacterium
ACAGTGGTTCAAGCTGTAAAACACATCTGAGAGGTTGATGGAGGGAGCAAAACGGACTTTTTATGAGTTCAATATTGAGAAACTCGTAAAAAGTCTTTAAGCGCCGGATGGCTAAGTAAAAAGTCTCATATACAAGGCGCAGTGGTTTTTCAGAGACGAGGCAATACATGTAGTATGCCGAGTTTCTGAAAAACCGCTACAACACAGTAGATGAGACTTTTGACGACGGCATTACATCGTCCATAGTATTGATATTATAAACGCAAGCAGGTGAATCAGTATCTATTTTTAGTATGTCATCGGGATTGGCCAGGATTATACGCCTGCCGCCGGAATCTCCTTTGACTCTCTGAAGAAGATTGAAATGTTTACGGCTGAAAATAGTGGGGTTTCCCCTTTTTCCCTTATATACAGGCACACATATGTTCTTATCAGATTTGTAAAATCGGTTAAGCATGAGGTTGATTAAGCGGGAATCTACCAAGGGCTGATCTCCAAGGAGAAACATGACCGATCCGAACGTATTTCCGGCCGAAGATAGCCCTGCACGAACGGAGCTGCTCATTCCCTGCCGATACTGACGGTTGCTTACAATTTCAAGTCGGTCATTTTTAAAATATTTACTATTTTCAGCAAGGGCTTTAAGGATATTTTTATAATGGTGGCCTAGAACGAGAAAAATCCTGTCAAGCTTAGAATCAAGGGAAGCACGGATCACATATTCTATCATATAACCTCCCTTTAGCCTTAAAAGCTGTTTCGGTCCGTCTTGAAACCTTTCGGACATCCCGGCAGCAAGAATTATCCCTGCAGTAGGTTTTTGGGTGGTCATTGGTTGTTCGTAGCTCCTTGTTTCTTGTTTTTGTTTATAATATTGGATTATCTCCCAAAGAGTTGGTCGATTGATCAGGATTCCAGGATTCGAGGGGTCAAGGGTTCGAGTGAAAATCACCGAAAAACAAATAAATACAGGAAAATCCCTGACTCTTGGGATCGTCTTTTTATATAGACATACTTTGAAAATATTAAGGAGTAAGGGCAGAGAAAACGTAAGTGTTTATGCCATCTGTATCAAACCGTTTGCATTCACTTGAACCCTTGGCCCCTTGAGTCCTCGAATCCTCTTCTCCAACTAATTTGGAGAAAAGACATAATATTTTAATCATACATCAAATTGGCAAGAAAGAAAATATATGAAATCCGGGTTAAAGGAAAATATCTAAACAATGGTGTCCCTGAGGAAAGCACTGACTCTTGAAAAAGGTGGTGTTGTCAGTTTTGCCGGTGCAGGTGGAAAGACAAGCCTGATGTTTAGAATTGCACACGAACTTTCCAGTGCAGGAGAGACAGTTCTAACAACCACTACAACAAAAATTATGATGCCGTCTAAAGATCAGTCGCCTCATGTTATCCTGTCTGACTCTTTTGAAGAAGTGCTGGATAAAGCAAAACCCCTTATAAAAAAAAACCTTCATATTACCGCCGCTTCTCAACGCACAGACTCTACTGTGGGAAAAATCGCAGGGTTTGAGCCTGAAGTCATTGATGAAATATGGAAGGCCGGGGTCTTTCGATGGATACTGGTGGAAGCGGATGGCGCTTCCAGAAGGCCTCTGAAGGCGCCGGCTTTTTATGAGCCGGTAATTCCAGACTGTTCAGGATGGCTTATAGGGATTATTGGTATGAAAGCCATCGGTAAACCTTTGGATGAAAGATGGGTATTTAGACACAAATTATACGCAGAGATCACCGGGCTTAGGCCTGAAGAGCTGGTAACAGAGGAGTCGGTTGCGGCGGCTTTAATTGATAAAAATGGGATCATGAAAGGCTGTCCTTCTCATACGAAGAAGTTTGTGTTTTTAAACATGGCGGATAATCAAAAGTTAGTGGAGTCAGGGCGAAGGATTGCCGAAATTCTTTGCAAGACCCGGATAGAAGGACTGAACAGAGTAGTCATAGGAAGAGTTTTGCACGAACCACCTGTTGTGGAATATCATGATGTGAGAGAACTCTAAGGAGAGCAACGTGGAAAATCATTTTGAAGATATCAGTAAATATTTGCAGGAGGGAAAAAAGGTAATACTGGCTCGGATTATTAAACAGATGGGGTCGATCCCGCGGGCTGCAGGGACCCAATGTATCGTTTTAGAAGATGGTTCCATAAAAGGAACCATCGGTGGGGGTCTTCTGGAACATAGAGTTATGGAAAGGGCGAAGGAATGTTTAAAAAAAGAAAAATCGAGTATGATGCATTTTGAACTTACCGGAGATGAAGTGGCCAAAACCGATATGCTTTGCGGCGGGGTTGCTGATATATACCTGGAAACTGTTTTTCCCGGGAATGCTGTCGCAGGGGAAATATTTAAAAGAATCGGCAATTTTATAAATGAAGGTCGAAAAGGAGTACTCCTAACCCTGGTTTCAGATGGAATCAGGCCGGAAGATGAGAAAAGCCGCCTTTTGATTGAAGAAGATGGATCCACAACGGGTGAGATAGGGATCGTTCCAGGGGAAGATAAAAAAAGATTAGCAAAATTTCTTGAAATCAAGACGCCAAAGTTAACGGAAATTGAAAAAGGCAAGGAATCGGTTTTTGTTGAACCCATCATGCCTTATGATATTCTATACCTCTTCGGTGCCGGGCATGTATCTACATTTGTCGCTTCCTTGGCATCCATGGTCGGGTTTCGAGTAATAGTAATCGACGATCGTAAAGAATTTGCTAATAAAGAAAGATTTAAAGAAGCAGATGAAATAATAGTACTTCCATTTTCAGATGTCTTTGAAAAAATTAATATATCTTCTTCATGCTATATTGCAATAATTACCCGGGGACATATCCAGGATATGAATGTACTTAGGGAAGCGCTGAAAAGGTCAGATGGATATATCGGAATGATAGGAAGCAGGCGAAAAAGGGAAAAAATCTACCAGGCTCTCATGGAAGAAGGGGTTTCGGCTGAAAGATTAAAGCAGGTTCATTCTCCTATAGGAATGGATATCGATGCGGAGACTCCAGAGGAGATTGCCGTCAGCATCGTTGCAGAACTTATCCGGGTAAGGGCGTCATCTTAAGTTAATAGTTTAGGTTCTTCTCCAACTAAATTGG
>JASJGP010000344.1:0-6158 GCA_033791485.1 Desulfobacterales bacterium
CAATAGAATATAAACAAAACGGCCATATTAACTGGACAACGGGAATTGTTCAGGCAAAAGGTGTCGGAACTCCTTTAAAAAAGAGTTCCGGTAATGCAGCTGTTTCAAGCATGAAAATCCTGTCGGATTCAAAGAATAACGCCAGGCACAACATGCTGAAAACCATACAAAATGTCAGGATCAATTCAGTAAAAAAAGCAGAAAATTATGCAACAATAAATGATTCAGTCGCAAAACAACTCGAAGAAATCATTTACAAGGCCCCTGAAAATGAGAAAATGAGAAAATATCTGTCGGATGGAACTGTTGAGGTTTATTTGCAATTGAGTTTGTATGGAAGCTTTGCCCAGCTTTTTCTTCCTGAGGAAATAAAACAGATAGAATCGATTAAACAGGTGACCATCAAGGGAAAAAAATCTTCCTCGCAACCATCCAAGACTTCCGATTTAAAAAATTACACCGGTCTGGTGGTTGATGCCACGGGCATACCTGTAAATCCTGCCATGGCACCAAGGCTTCTGGATGAAGACGGTAAGGAGGTTTATGGCGCAGCATTTGCCAGTCGGGAATTTGCTGTACAAAAAGGCATGAGCGGTTATTCAAAGGATTTTAAAACCGCAAAAACCAGTTCCAGGGTGGGAAATAACCCATTATCAGTCAAAGGGTTAAGAACCACCGGCCCTGGGAACTGCGATATTGTAATCAGTAACGCGGATGCTTCCATCCTTCGAAACTCTTCCGAACATCTCGCATTTCTGAAAAAATGCCTGGTTATTATTGTTCTAAAGTAAACCGACAGGGTAACTTATCAACTCTATTCAGCCACTACCACCGATAGAACCGGTGGTATGAGAAAGTCTCGGAAAAGTGGCCTGTCTGTACTGGACTCATCAGATTAAAAAATCGAATATTACCGTTGCCTGAAAAGATTTACCACGAAGTTGCACTCCGCTACAAATGGGGTTAATACCTGTAATGATCAGGCTTAAAGGGCCCATTTACCGGTACACCGAGATAATCCGCCTGAAACTGATTCAGCTTTGTAAGCTTTACTCCAAGTTTGCCAAGATGCAGCCTGGCAACTTCTTCATCAAGCTCCTTCGGAAGCGTATAAACCTTTCTTTCATGCTTCTTTGCTGCTAACTGCAGTTGAGCCAGGCATTGATTGGTGAAACTGTTACTCATAACAAAACTGGGGTGCCCTGTCGCACAGCCCAGGTTTACCAGCCTTCCCTCTGCCAGAACGATCAGAGAACGTCCTGATTTAAGTATCCACCGGTCTACCTGGGGTTTAATCGTCTCTTTTGTACATTCCGAATGATCGGTCAGATATGCCATCTCAATTTCATTGTCAAAATGACCGATATTGCAGATGATCGCTTCGTTTTTCATTTCTTCCATGTGTTTACCGGTGATGACATGATAACATCCGGTTGCGGTAACAAAAATGTCTCCCATAGGAGCCGCATCTTCCATGGTTATTATTTCAAAACCCTCCATAGATGCCTGAAGCGCACATATTGGATCAACTTCCGTAATTAAAACCCGCGCTCCGAATCCCCGCATTGACTGGGCACACCCTTTTCCGACATCACCATAACCGCAGATCACCACAACCTTACCCGCAATCATAATATCCGTGGCACGTTTAAGACCGTCAGCAAGTGATTCCCGGCACCCATAAAGATTATCGAACTTTGATTTTGTTACCGAGTCATTCACATTGATGGCAGGAAAGAGAAGTTCCCCGCTCTTTGCCAGGTGGTAAAGCCTGTGAACGCCGGTGGTGGTCTCCTCTGAAACACCGCGAATTTTTGCTGCGATATTCGTCCAGAATTTTGTATCGCGCTGGTAGCTGACTTTAAGGCGCTCTATAAGACATTTCATATCAAGGCTGTCGTATTGCTTTTCGAGCAATGCCGAGTCTTTTTCAACAGCCGCTCCCTGGTGAACATAGAGAGTAGCATCACCACCGTCATCTACGATAAGATCCGGGCCGGTACCGTCGGGCCATGTCAAAGCCTGTTCCGTACACCACCAGAATTCCTCAAGGGTTTCTCCTTTCCAGGCATAGACAGCGGCCAGACCTGCTTTTGCAACTGCAGCTGCAGCGTGGTCCTGTGTTGAAAAGATATTACATGTGGCCCAGCGGATATCTGCACCCAGCTCTTTTAGTGTTTTGATCAGCATGGCGGTCTGGATGGTCATGTGAAGGCTTCCCGTCACCTTTAATCCTTTGAGTGGTTTTTCAGGACCATATTTTTCCCGAACCGCCATCAGTCCAGGCATTTCATTTTCTGCAAGAGCCATTTCTTTGAAACCGAGATCCGCCTGTGAAATATCGGCTACTTTATACGGAAGCGAAGTATCGACTTCCAGAAAGGCGCTTGAAACTTCCTTTGTTTTTGGTAAAGACATTTTTTATTCTCCTTAATTCAATTATAGAGGCAGTTTCAAAATGTTCAATTTTGTTCGAGATCAAGGAAGGCGAAAATTTTAACCACAGGAATACATGTAGTATTTTGAGGATTAAAATTTGAGCTTGACGCAGATATCGGACAAAATGGGGCGTTTTGAAACTGCCTCGTATAAAAATTCGCAACCGGAGGTTTTAATGAAGATAATCTTAAAAGAAACAATCAATTCCCTCGGCATTATCGGTAGTGAGGTTACAGTAGCTAAAGGGTATGCACGCAATTACCTCTTCCCCCAAAACAAGGCGGTGCAGGCTACACCCCAAAATCGAAGAAAGCTTGAGCAGGATAAGGTCAAATTCGACCTGCAAATTACCAAAGAACGGAAAATTGCCGAAGAGATGGCCGAAAAACTCGAAGGTGTATCTTGTACAATAGCGGCAAAAGTCAGTGAAGAGGAACGCCTTTACGGCTCTGTTACAGTGCGTGATATTATAAATGTCCTCCAAAAACAGGATATTTCCATAGAAAAAAGAATGATTCTGCTCAAAGAACCCATTAAAACCATCGGTACATTCAAAGTCCCTATCCGTGTTTACAAGGAAGTTGAACCTGAAATTACCGTTGAAATCGTACCTGAATAAAGTCAATTATCTCTGATCACGACCAGAGGACGTGGTTTTAAGAATTGAATAATAATATTTCGTAGCCGTTTATGGCTTGAAACTTGAAACTTGAAATTAGAAAGTAGAAATTCGGGACGCCAATTTTCCAATTTCTATTTTCTAATTTCAGCGTTCCGTGAACGCTTACCATATTTAAAGACTCAAAGCCAATCTTATGCCCCAAAGACAGCCACAGAATCAAAAAGATCCCTCTCTTTATAACCTGCCACCCCATAGTATTGAGGCGGAGGAATCCATTCTCAGCGCAATGCTTCTCGATAACAATACGTTGCTTGATGTTTTTGATATTCTCACATCCGAAGATTTTTACAAGACATCCCATAAACTAATTTTTTCAGCCATAACCGACCTGTTTGCAAAAACTGAGCCTGTTGATCTTGTAACCCTTTCCAACATCCTCAAAGAACAGGGCCAGCTTGAAAAGGTCGGAGGAGCTACATATCTTGCACGGCTTGTTGATGCTGTACCACTTGCCGTAAATGCACAGCACTACGCCAGGATTGTTCATGGCAAAGCATCTTTAAGACGTCTTATAGAAAAAGCTAACGTAATTGCCAGTCGCTGTTTTGAAGACCGGGGAAATGTTGATGAAGTTATTGATTTTGCCGAAAGCTCAATTTTTGAGATTTCACAAAATAAAACTTATAAGTCATTTTATCCCATAAGCAAATTAATTGAAGTCAATATTGATACGCTTGAAGAACGTCAGGGGAATAAGGCCCTGGTAACAGGAGTTCCTACAGACTTTTTCCTTCTTGACCAAATGACATCCGGACTCCAGAAATCCGATCTCATTATCATCGCAGCTCGTCCGAGTATGGGAAAAACAGCTCTTGCTCTTAATATAGCCAGAAATGCTGCTATTAACAATAACATCCCGGTAGCCCTGTTCTCACTGGAAATGTCAAAAGAACAGTTGTCTATGCGAATGCTGAGTAGTGAGGCAAGGCTTAATTCATCCCGCTTACGAAGTGGTTTTATCAGCCAGGATGACTGGAATAAGATTACTGAAGCTGCCGGCAGTCTATCTACTGCCCCTATTTATATTGATGACTCACCTGATATTTCTGCAATGGAAATAAGAGCCAAAGCGCGTAGACTTAAAATGGATAAAAAAATAGGTCTTGTTATTATCGACTATCTCCAGCTAATGAGAACTAGAAGTTCAGCGGAGCGCAGAGATCTTGAAATTTCAGATATATCACGATCCCTAAAAGCCCTGGCCAAAGAACTTGATCTTCCGGTTGTAGCTCTATCTCAGTTGAACAGGATGCTGGAACAACGAAGTGATAAACGCCCTCAACTCTCGGATCTCAGGGAATCAGGTGCTCTGGAGCAGGACGCCGATGTGGTTGCATTTATCTACAGGGATGAAGTATATCATAAAGATGAAAACAATCCTAACAAGGGTAAAGCGGAGCTAATAATTGCCAAGCAGAGAAACGGACCTGTTGGAACTGTACCTTTGATATTTCTGGATACATATACCCGCTTTGAAAATCCGGCAGAAAAAAATATTCCCCAAAACAGTTAACTCAGAACTCGAAGAGTTAGTTTCACCTATATGGTTTTTTGTGAAGCATTAGCGCTTTACTGATCGTCATCTGTACATCCGGGGAATAGGCCAATCAGCCGTTGTGTTCCTTAACAATTTTTTTGGAGAACTGACGTACGGCAGCTATCTCGCTGAGATTAGGTTTGAGCCAGCCCCAGTAGACAGATTCCCACGACAGAGATAATCGTCTCTGCCTGTATGGATTTCACGCATAAGATAGGGGGCATGTACAGAGTGTTGTACTTATTTGTTAAGGAACACAACGGCTGATTGGCCTATTCCCCGGACGTACAAAGCGAAGATTAAAAAATTCTCTTATTCCTCAATTTCCTTAATAACGAATGAAAAAGCTTTTTGGAAACACAAGCGGGTTAAAGGCAAACCAGATCCGCAGGCTTGAAAAAATATACCGCCGACGTATCCCGCCTGAATTTGTCATAACCTTTGAACTTGCGCGTGATATCAGCAGGATTTCCCATGAAATACGCCGTCAGATCGGCCTTCTTATTAATCGCAGGGGAAAAATAGCCTGTGTGATTGTCGGTGATTATAAAGGAATTATTATTCCCGAAATCACTGAATATCGCGCCGCGCCTGGTCGTCTGAAGGGACTTCGCTGCATACATACCCATCTTGGCAATGAACCCCTTACCAAGGACGACCTTACCGACCTTGCCCTTTTAAGGCTTGATATCATGGGGGCAATTTCAGTTGGAGAGGATGGCAGACCCCGACTGGTTCATATCAGTCATATCATGCCAAAAGCTTCGTCCGATATGCCTTATCAGATACTGGATGCTTTAAACCCCAGTCAACTTGACATCGGGTGTCTTGATTTAATCAAGGCACTTGAAGCCGAACTATCCCACATCATTTCTTTATATAAATCAGGTACCGGAAAGGAAAGGGCTCTTCTTGTCAGTGTGACAACAGACTCTCAGGTAACGGCAAGAGATTCTATGGCTGAACTTACAGAGCTTGCTGTATCCGGCGGCATTGATGTGGTGGAAACCATCCTGCAGCGACGAAAAAAAGTTGATTCGAAATTCCTAATGGGCCGGGGAAAACTGGAAGACCTTACGCTTCTTGCACTTACAAAGGGAGCCACTCTTATTATTTTCGACCAAGAATTAAATCCCTCTCAAATACGTTCAATCACAGACCGTACAGAAATAAAGGTGATTGACAGAACCCAGTTGATTCTCGATATTTTTGCCCAGCGTGCGCAAACAAGGGAAGGTAAGCTTCAGGTTGAACTGGCACAATTAAAATATCTACTTCCCCGTCTTATTGCAAAAAACACCGCCATGTCGAGATTAACCGGCGGTATAGGAGGGCGTGGACCAGGAGAAACCAAGCTTGAAATGAACCGGCGCCTGGTGCGCGACCGAATTGTGCGACTTGAAAAAGCTCTTTGTGTTGTAATAAAACAGCGCAAACAGCAAAAAGCAAAGCGAAAGAAAAAAGAGCTTCCCGTTATTTCAATCATAGGTTATACAAATG
>JASJGP010000345.1:0-4613 GCA_033791485.1 Desulfobacterales bacterium
GTAGAGTTAATATGGCAAAGGGGCATCACATTCATGCAGACATCATGTTCATTGAATCCGAAGTCAACGGCATTGATTAGATAAAATGAAATATGTGATTCATGGGAGCGCACCACTCCCTTAGGTTTTCCGGTGGTACCCGATGTATATATCAATATCCAGCTGTCTTCCGGATTTACCACAGCCTCCGGCTCGCTGTCGGGCGAATTGCTAATGAATGCCTCATATTCCAGGTATCCGTCTTTTCCTTCACCCACCACGATATAATTTTCCGGATTGATATTCTTTAGTTTTGATTTCACAGGGTCAACGGTGGAGGTGAACTGTTCGTGTACGATAAACACCTTTGCATCAGAGTTATTTGCTATATATTCAACATCTGAGCTGACAAGCCTAAAATTTATGGGCACTATGACGAGCCCGGCTTTTGCTGTAGCAAGATAAATTTCGATGATTTCGATACTGTTTTCCATCAGCACCGCAACTTTATCCCCCTTTTCCAGACCGAGAGAGTTAAGGCTGTGGGATAGCTTGTTAACGCGAATGTTTGCTTCAGGATAGGTGTAACTTCTCTTATTGTCTTTCAGCGCTACAGTATTCGGAAACTTCTTTGCATTTACTTTAAAATTCTGACCCAAATTCATCCAGCAGGCCATATGTGCTCCTTTCATGTTGCGAGTTACGAGTTAAGATTCAATAGAGCCCATAACCAGTAATCCATAATTCATAACTTCCTAACTCCTGACCGTGTGCGTGTTTTCGAGGTGTTATGAAAGCTCGGTCGAAATTTCAGATGTAACAATTTGAACATCGAACATAGAACGCTCAACATCGAACGTCGAATAAGGATATCGCTTCGCTCCATTAGATTATAAAATTGAAACACCGAAGGTGTACAGTCATTCGATGTTCAACGTTGGATGTTCGATGTTGGACGTTCATTTTTTTAATTTTGATTCATAGTTCAGTGTTTAATAGAATATGTTGTATTAGGATTTACATCAGTTCAGGAACCCTGAATTTAAATACTGATTCTTGCATCTACAACAAACACTCCATCCTCGTACGCAATAACAGGATTTAGATCCATCTCTTCAATATCATCAAGATCTGTGACCAGCTGGGACAGGCGCTGTATGATTTCAACCAGAGCATTTTGATCCACACCTTTTTGGCCCCTTACCCCTTTAAGAAGAGGCGCCATCTTGATGGAAGATATCATTTCACGCGCTTCGCTTGCAGAGACAGGTGTAATGTCAAAGACAACATCCTTTAAAACTTCAACATAAATGCCGCCCATTCCGAACATAATCAGGTGACCAAGGCCTTCTTCAGCTTTTGCACCCATAATTACTTCCAGGCCATCCGGCATTTGTTTCTGCACAAAGAACTTAAGATCATCTGCCGCTAGTTTCTTTTCCATTTCCACGACAACAGATTTAACCGCATCACCGTCTTTTAAATTAACCGCCACACCGCCCATATCACTCTTATGAATGATGGTTTTTGAGTCGGCTTTAACAACAACAGGAAAACCTATTTCCATAGCTGCTTTTTCAGCATCTTCGACGTTGCCTGCTATCCGCCAGTTTGCCACGGGAATTTTGTACGCTGCAAGAATATCGTAAACCTCGGCAGCCGAAAGAATATTTCTTCCGGCGTCTTTGGCCTTGCCAATAATATCTATGCCCTTTTTTTTGTCAACATCTGCAAATGTGGTTACTTCTACTACTTCTCTGCTGCGAATTGTATTGTATCTGACAAGAGCAGTCAGAGCTCGTGCTGCAACACCGGGCAGGCTGAAGCACGGAACGCCGCCTTCCTGCAGTATTTTTACTGTTTGGGTCCACTGGCGTTTATCGGTCATCAGATTGCAAACAATAGGCTTTCGCTGTTGTTTGTTGACCTCTGCAATTTCTTTTGCAATGCTGTCCGTGTCCACGAAGAAGGGAGTGACAAAGTTGACATAAACGGAGTCAAAGCTATCATCATCCATCATGGCATCAAGACAAACACGATAGTGTGCGGCATTGCCGGTGGCAAGAACGTCAACAGGATTGCTGAAAGTTGCTTCGGGGTATAAATTTTCCTTTAGAAGACTTTTGGTTTTTTCAGAAAGGGGTGGCAACTCAAGTCCTGCCGCAACGAGTATATCAGTAGCAATGACAGCAGGGCCACCGGTATTTGTAATAATACCCACGCGGTTTCCTTTTGGAATAGGCTGGGTCGCAAAAGCCGCAGCAGCCTGAATCAATTCACCCTCGTCCCTGAAAGTAAGGATGCCTGCTTTCTGAAAGATGAGGTCCGTTGCGATATCTTCTTTTGCAAGTCCGCCTGTATGGGAAGCAGCTGCTTTGGCCCCTTCCATAGTGCGGCCCGCTTTCATGGCAAGAACAGGCTTTTTGGCAGCCACTTCTTTGGCCACTTTCATAAACGTTTCAGGGTCCCTGAGGCCTTCCACATAGGTTACGATTACCCGCGTACCTTCATCGTCCCCAAGATACTTAATAATTTCCGGAATCGTAATATCACAGGCATTTCCGTTGGAAGCATAAATCCGTGTCCCAATTCCCATCTCGGAAAAGCCCTGGTGGATGACTTCAGCCACGCCGCCGCTTAAAGCAACAATGGAGATAAATCCGATATCCGGTTGTGTAAATGTAAAATTGCAATATGCCCGGATATCCGGATCGGAGTTAATAATTCCCTGGCAGTTGGGGCCAAGCATCCGGATGCCGTATTTTTTTGCCCGTGCAAGGAAATCTTTTTCAATGGCTTCACCCTCCGGACCGATTTCAGAAAACCCTCCGGAATTAATAATGATATTTTTAACCCCCTTTTTACCGCAATCTTCTACTGCCTGGGGTACAAATTTTGCCGGAATAACCATATGCACAACGTCAATGCCGTCCGGGCAGTCCATTATCGACTTGTAGGCCTTGATTCCCCTGACTTCATCCGCCTTGGGGTTGATCGGATAAATGGGCCCTTTAAATTCAAAATCGACAAGGTTTTTAATCACCCTGTTTCCTATGGAAAGGTCCTTTGTGGATGCACCGATAATTGCAACTGATTTCGGTCTGAATAAAGAGTCTAACATTTTATTTTCTCTCCTCTAATTGTTCGATAAAGGCTTCGACATTCGTTTTGGTCTGTTCATCGGAAAGACACCTTAGATCGTTCAAGTCACCGTCAATGGTTAAACTTGGTATGCCTGTCTCTTTTTCCAGGCGCTGGGGCATTCCGTACTGGCAGTTTGTATTATTAGGGCATGTTCTTGCATCGTGATATACAACTCCGTCGATTTTGAAAAAATCGAGTTTCTCTTTTATGTATTTTTCTTTGTATTCATCGGATCGTACGATAAAAAGCTCCGTATATGCCCTGGCCATACTCTCAAAAGGTTTCTCCGGGTCTAAAGCTGAAAATATCCAGCTGCTGCAATAGGTAGATGCAATAACATTCGCATTAAGACCGGCGAACAGCTTTGAATGCATACTCAACCTGCCCCAGACCGGCATGCCGTCCCAGTAAATCCTGAAACGTTCGTCTTCTATTGCGCCCTCACCGCTTTGAACTCTCTCGTTCAGCTCTTCCAAAAGCAGATTATATGCATCCAGTGCCTCCTGGGTTCCTCTTGCCACAACAGCAGGGCCCATAAGGGTGGTACCGTCAAAAAAGGTCAGAGGGGAAGGGGTTGCCGATGCAGCGGCAAGACACTTATCCCACAGGTCCGAGCACTCACGGGAAAGTTTAACGGCATTTTTCAACTCATCCATATCGAGCTTTCTGCCGGCAACTTTTTCCAGCGGTTCAACTATATCCTCAAACTGTTTGGCAATGGAAGTAATATGAGACTCGGTCACATCTTTAACTCCACGATATGTGTGAATGCCGACCATTGGTACATCAAACTTTTCAGCATACCAGCCGAACCAGTCCTGAACGTCCCGGCACTGGTTTGTGTTAAAAACAAGTACGTCGGGCTTTGGTACGCTCTTAATTCCTTTAAATGCCTTGGCCAGAGGGGTTACTCCTTCAATAAAGGCGCCGATATCGGCGGTAAGATAGGAGCAGATTTCCGGTGAATAACCGAGCGCATTGGCGACAGGTATAAGGTCAGTAGCCATTCGCGTTGAACCCAACATGGCGGAGTGGGTTTCCGGAAAATAGGTAAGAAAGCCGAGACCTCTTAATATCTCTGCAGGTCCCACGCTTGTGCACCATGCAATCTTTTTTTTGCCTGATTTTGAAGCCTCATCCAGTTCATAGTAATAATCTGCCATGAATTTTCCCAAATCTCTGGCGGCTTTCAGCCGTCTGATGATTATTTTTTTTTCTTCAGCCATAAATTTTCCTCCGTTATTTAACGATGAATTCGTAAAAAGTTCAATTTAGATGGTTTTGTATGAAGTATCGCAGATGGCTAAGTAAAAAGTTCTATATACAAGGCGCAGTGGTTTTTCAGGGACGAGGCAATACACGTAGTATGCCGAGTGCCTGAAAAACCGCTGTAACGCAGAAGTTGGACTTTTTACGAGACCGTCTCAATTGCATAAAGCGCCGCACCCACAGCACCGGTCAGCTGCGGATATTCAGGGACTAAAATGTCT
>JASJGP010000346.1:0-2722 GCA_033791485.1 Desulfobacterales bacterium
TGCCTGGGCATTTTCAATCGCCCTGCTTATCAGGTTGTGTTCGATGGGCTCCCCTTCTTCCATGCCCAGTTTCTCCATTATGCCGGTAATCCGTTCCCCACCGAATATCCGGAGAAGATCATCCTCAAGGGCAAGGTAAAACCGCGATGAGCCTGGATCACCTTGCCTTCCGGAACGTCCCCTGAGCTGGTTATCTATGCGACGGCTCTCATGTCTTTCTGTTCCGATGATTCGCAGGCCGTCTAAATCTGTCACACCTTCTCCAAGCACGATGTCTGTTCCACGTCCTGCCATGTTAGTTGAAATCGTCACACCACCTTTCTGACCGGCCATTGCAATAATTTCAGCTTCTTTTTCATGGTTTTTTGCATTCAGCACAGTATGTTTAATTCCACGTTTTTTCAGATTTTTACTCAGGTCTTCTGAAACGTCAATCGAGATTGTACCAACCAGAACCGGCTGTCCCTTTTGATTCAACTGTTCGATTTCATCCATGACTGCATTAAATTTTTCCCTTCTGGTTTTGTATATAGAGTCAGGGAAATCATCCCTGATCATGGGCATGTTTGTGGGAATAACTGACACATCCAGATCGTAAATCTTTTTGAACTCAGCTGCTTCCGTATCTGCCGTTCCGGTCATGCCGGAAAGTTTATTATACATCCTGAAATAATTCTGGAAGGTGACAGTTGCAAGGGTCTGGTTCTCATTTTCTATCCTTACATTTTCTTTGGCTTCAAGGGCCTGATGCAGACCTTCACTGTAGCGGCGTCCAGGCATCAAACGCCCTGTAAACTCATCTACAATAATTACTTCACCATTTTTAACAATATAATCGACATCCCGCTTAAAAAGCGTATGAGCCTTTAAAGCCTGATTAATATGGTGAAGCAGCTCTATGCATTTGGAATCGTACAAATTATCAACTTGCAGGACATTCTCGGCCCGTGCAACGCCTTCCTCAGTCAATACGGCTGCCCTGGCCTTTTCATCAATTGTATAATCCTTGTCTTTAACAAGCCGTGGAATGATGCCGTTTACCTGGTAGTAAAGATCAGTCGATTTTTCGGCAGGACCGGAAATGATAAGGGGTGTCCTGGCCTCATCAACAAGAATACTGTCAACCTCATCTACAATTGCAAAATTTAGCTCACCCTGTACAACTGACTCAAGGTCGAACTTCATATTATCCCGCAGGTAATCGAACCCGAATTCATTATTTGTTCCGTACGTAATATCTGCACCGTATGCTGCCTTGCGCTCTACATCATCGAGACCGTGCAAAATGCTTCCGACTGAAAGACCCAGAAAATTATAGATGTTACCCATCCACTCCGTATCACGTCGTGCCAGGTAATCATTTACCGTAATAATATGCACGCCCTTCCCGGAAAGGGCGTTCAGGTAGGCAGGAAGAGTGGCAGCCAGCGTCTTTCCCTCACCTGTTTTCATTTCAGCAATCTTGCCTTGATGAAGAACAATTCCACCAATAAGCTGCGCGTCAAAATGCCTCATTTTAAGTGTTCGCACTGAAGCTTCTCTCACCGTTGCAAAAGCTTCAGGAAGTATGTCATCAAGAGATTCGCCCTTTTCAAGGCGTTGTCTGAATAAGACAGCCTGAGCTCTGAGCTGTTCGTCGCTTAATGCTTGTATTTCCGGTTCAAATGCGTTAATATTTTCAATGGTAGGTTGAAGCTTTTTTAGTTCCCGATCATTTTGGCTGCCAAAAACCTTTGTTAATAGACCCGTTATCATTTATATATTATTCCTCCTGGAAAACTGCTTGCAAAAATTGAATATCAATTTTGATGAATTCGATAAAAATCGAATTCATCATGTTTTAGGTGTTAAGTTTTATGTTTTAGGTTAATGATATTATCCGTTTTAACAGAGACTTAAAACTTAAATCCAAAAACTTAAAACATTTCATAGAAATGGTTTTTCACTTTTACGAAACTATTAATTATACCATAACTATTATTTATTACAAAGAATAAATGTAACACGTTGGCCGGTTAAAATAAAGGAGCAATTTGAAACTGAATATGATAAAAAGAATATCTTTTATTGTCCTTCTTATACTAATAACCTCAAATTCGGCTTTGTCAAAATCAAAAGAAGAAATTTCAATTATCGCTGTCGGCGATATTATGATGGGAACCGATTTCCCGGACAGGTACAAAATACTGCCACCGGACAACGGAAAGGATTTGTTCATTCATGTTAAAAACCTGTTTAAAAAAGGAGATCTTGTCTTTGGAAATCTGGAACAGGTCCTTACTGATGGTGGTAAATGCGCAAAAGATATCAATTCTCCCAATATGTGGGCTTTTAAATGTCCTACAATATTTGCAGCCAATCTTGCAAAAGCCCATTTTAATATTATGAGTATCGCAAACAACCATGCCTGGGATTTTGGTAAAGAAGGTGTGCAAAGTACCATGAAAGCTCTCGATTCAGTAAAAATAAAACACTCCGGCCCAAAGGGCGATATAGGAAAAATCTCAATTAACGGTACCCGTATCGGTCTCATTGCATTCTCTACAAATGGCAACGGATATAATCTTCTAAATATCAACAATGCAAAAGGCTTCATAAACGAAATTTCTAAAGAATTTGATATTTTTATTGTTTCCTTTCACGGCGGAACAGAAGGGATTAAAGCTCTGCATACAAGAAATCAGGAGGAATATCTTGGAAGAGAACCCAGGGGGAACGTTAT
>JASJGP010000347.1:0-11763 GCA_033791485.1 Desulfobacterales bacterium
CTACTATCAGCGGGCTTTAGCTTAAGGGCATTTTGTACGTCATCTATCGCCTTTTTAATTCTCTTTTTATCAATCCATGCATACCCTCGATTGTAGTAGGCAATATCTTTTTTTTTATCAAGCTTTAAAATTTTATTAAAATCGTTAACCGCCTTGTCCGGCTTACCGTTTATAATCCATATGCAGCCCCGGTTGTTTAACGCGTCTATACGGTTAGGATTAATATTGAGTGCTTTATTAAAATCTACTAATGCGCGATTATAATATCCTCTTTTTTCCCAGGCAAATCCTCTGTTATTATAACAAATTGAATTTTCAAGGTTAATCTCTAACGCTTTGCTGAAATCATCAATGGCTTTGATAAATAATTCTTTTTTTGCGTATGCGGTTCCCCTGTTTATATATGCTGTTGTATTATTTGGAAATAGTTCTATTACTTTGTCATAATAAATAATAGCATATTCATAATTTCCGCTAAAATAAAGGGTGTTCCCTTTTTGTATTCGAAGCTCGGCATTCAACTGCCTGGCGGATAATCTGTCTTTAAATGCATCACTATAGCTTATCCCGTCAGGAAAGGCTTTTTTCACCAGGGTGGCGGTTTTGGTTTTTGCATAATGGGGTGAAAAAACGGTTTCTTTTCCACGAATACGGCCATTTTCCCATATTCCTTCATATGTTGTCCCATCCGGGAAAATCCTTTTTCCCGGGCCATGCCTCATGTCGTTTCTGAATTCTCCCGCAAATTTCATGCCATTGGGAAAGGTCATATAGCCATACCCGTGTCTTACATTTCTACTGACTTTCCCCGTATATACAGCTCTATCAGGATATGTGATCACTCCTTCACCATGCATTTTGTCCTTAAACCACGGACCATTATAACCTGATTTGTCAGGAAAGTTTATTTTACCATATCCATGCATCCAGCCATTTTGAAATTCACCTGTATATATTGTTTTATCAGGAAGGATCATTGTTCCCCTGCCATTGATGCATTCGCCATTGATACATTTTGAAAATCTGTTTAAAGGATGGTAACTGATTTTCATCAGCTTTGCCACATTCAGCTTGGCGTATTTTTTTATTTTTTCATTATCGGTTTTATGCGCAACTTTATTTAGGGTAGCTATAAACCTTACGTCTTGTGAAGTTCCAAGAATATTACAAAGCCACGATATCGCATCAACGTGATCAATTTGGTCTGATTTTATTTTAAATTTCTTCAAAAGTTTTTTGTCAGCTGTTTTCACGAACTCGGTATTGAACGGATAAAACTTGCAGATGGTTTTTGCCGCCTGTATTACATCCGTGTCTTTGGTTGATTTTAGCATATTGATATATTTTCTTTTGCTTTTTTCTATCAAGGTATCAGTATTATACCAAGCTAAACTTTTCTTTTTTAAGGCCACCGGCCCGATGATTTTTGTTATCACCTGGTATTTTCCGTGACTAAGAACTTTTTTTGCATCCTTTTCAATTTCTTTTGAGATGTTTGCATACTCACCGGAAAGAATCTCGTTGTATTTTTCAAGCATCTTACTGCTGCTTAAAATACTGGCATGATCTTCGTCAAAGCCGCAGGTAAGATCTGCCTCTGCTTTTGCTTTTGGGTCGAGCTGGCTTTTTAAGGATATTATACCATCATCAAGATCTTTAGAAATCCTGCTATCCCCAGCATATCCAAAAAAAAGATAAAACCGTATTTGAGACGGCATTTTTTTCATATAAAGTCTTTTTAAAAATTCGCTGCCTGTTGCTACATCTTCCCAGCAGGGAATGTGGGCAGGAGTGTACTCAACACCAAACCTGGATACTTCATTTCCTCCGTAAGGAGTGGAAATCGAAATGTATAGCTTTAAAAAATCAAACTTTCTTTCGCTGTTGTATTTATTAATCAAGGATCTTGATACCAGGCCTCCCATGCTGTGCGCTGTTATATAAAGTACTTTAAATTTATACTTATTATGAAGTACTTCAATTTTTTTATAAAGTATATCAGATATCTTTTCTATCTTCAGCCCTGATGGATAATAAAAGAACCAAGGCTGATATATTTCCTGGTTTATATTCTTTACTAAATAATCAAAATCCCGCGGGGAGCCTCCTGCGCCATGAATATAAAGGATAGGCGTTTTTGATTTATCATACTGTTTAAGAGAATATATATTAATGCCTTCTTCTATCATAAATTTGGCAGGAGACCACAGTCCCATGGAGCTGTATTTCCTTGAAAAGGTTTTGTCATCAAGAGCTACTACTCCTTCATTTGCAAGACTGGGTTTCTTTTTATCTTCGTATTCAGATGCTTTTATTGAAATCGGAAAATCAAAGGATTTGTCTGCTTTTTCAGATACAACAATATCAAGGCCGCCGATTACCGACTCCGATTTAACGGATGCTGTGTCCGGCATTCCATACCAGGCTGCAAAATCATCACTTTCATAAATCAGGTTTTCGTTGAAGTCTATAAAGGCAGCGATATTATATTCTCCTTCGGTCACATAGAGCATATACGGGCCAGGCTTCTTGAGTAAAATTGAGTCAGCTACTCTTATAATTTGAGCCTTTTGTCTAACAGAGTATTGTTTTGAAAAAGCAACAACCAAAACCGGTCTGGATATCCGCCCCTTTATTTTTATTTCCCCCATAAGAATACATGATTTTTTAGGCGAATCATCCAGGTATTGCTCTTCCACCAGTTCCAGGTAATTGCACCCGATGATAAGCGCTACCAAGTGGCAAATAAATAATATTCGAGCCAATTTCAAAACGCCCCCTTTCGCCCAATATCTGCGTCATGCTCATATTTTAATCCTCGAAATACGACATATATTCCTGTGGTTAAAATTTTCACATTCCTTGATCTTGAACAAAAATAAACATTTTGAAACTGGCTCATTCTAATAAATGATTTAGGGATACTCATTTAACATACCTCATCGGCCTTATCAGTTCTCGAATTTTACCTGTTTCTACAACCTCTAAAAATTCATGCCCAAGGCGTTCGCTCTTTTTGATAACCGTCTTCCAGCAGTCAATCCGCTCAGCATCGCGCCCTTTAAAATGCCAGAAATCATTTCTGTCAGGTATTTTTTTTCGGGGCAGACGTTCAACAAATTTTTCAGATGGCGCTATGAGTAATACATTATCCATATTCGACAAAGACGGCTTCCGCCAGAATAGTTTCTTATCAAGCCATCCGGGAATGATGCGATCTGTATAGTGCGGGTAAAGCACTATTCCTTCATCATTGCCCAGAAAAGGAATGTCCATATGATAGTCGATAACCCCGCCGTCTCTGTACGTGCCTTTTGGTGCGTGGGCAATATTATCCACACCGGACATAATCATTGGTATTGAACCTGATGCCAGCAAAGCTTTTTTTAAATTATCCTCTTTGATAGGGATTTTTCTGATGGGGAAACCATCCATTTCCCAAAAAGGAGGAATGGTTCTCTCGTCATAAAAGAGAGCCCTTTCAAAAAAAAATCTTAGCAGTTTCCTTCCGATTGTATTGAAAAACATGGCAGCCAGTAATCCTGATGCCAGAAACAGCTTTTTATCGCCGGAAACAGGCCATTTTGACCGAACTGCCATTATGTTAAGGCGCATATAAGGATGCTGCAATATTTCATTGATCTTGCTATCGTCAATAAAACCGTCCATAACGCGAATGGTTTCACGTGTTACTTCTTCAGGCTCTGGGTTTGAACTGTAGTGCTGGTCAAGGTATTCCGCCTGAAACCGATCGATGGCTTTTTGGTGATTGTTCTGCGAAGCTGCTGCAAATCGCCAGGCACCGATGGAAGAACCAAGCAGGAAAAGGGGTTTTGTTCGCATTTTAAACCAGGAGGAAAAAATTACCCGATCAAGAGGATTAAGAACCAGCCATTTTGGTCCGCCGGCCGCACCGGCAATAACTTTTATCATTTCCGGATTAAGACCTTCTTCCCTTATTTTTGAAAACGCTTTTTTGCCGGCAAGGAATACTAAATTTTCAGTTGAAGAATGCAAAACTATAAGTCCTTTGAAAATATTTTATATAGAATACATTTTAAGAATGAAAACAAATCGAGTCAATTAAAAACGAATATTTGCTCTTTTTTCTTGACTCTTTTTTTGTCCAGGGCTTTACATCGGTCTAAAGATCATCGAATATATAAAATGAAATGACATACAGGAGGTTAAATTATGAGTAACACTTACGAACGATTAAGACAACGGCTTGACGATCTGGCCACGGGATATCCTGCCACAAAAACGGGTGTGGAAATCAGGATACTCAAAAAGCTTTTTACCATAGAGGATGCCGAGCTGTTTTTGGGGCTTTTGCCTCTGCTGGAAACACCGGATGACGCAGCCTTACGACTCGGCCGTGATCCGATCAAGACAGCAGAACAAATGGAGCAAATGGCTAAGAAAGGATTGCTGTTTCGCCAAGTAAAGGATGATAGCGCACGATATGCTGCCATACCGTTTGTGGTTGGCCTATTTGAGTTCCAGATAAATTCTGTGGATCGTGAGTTATCTGATGATCTTTATGAGTACTATGAAACAGCGCTGGGGCGAACTTTACAATCGTTCAAAACTCCTGTTATGCGGACGATTCCTATCAACCGTGAACTGGTTGCGAAATGGCCTGTTGCGCCCTATGAAGATGTTCTTGAAATTCTTGACAATCAGAAGACTATTGCAATTGCACCCTGTATTTGCCGCAAGACCGCAAAACTTGCCGGTAAAGGTTGCGACAAACCACTTGAGGCTTGCTTTTTGTTCGGTTCCCACGGGCGATATTATGTTGATAATGGAATGGGGCGTTATATCAGTAAGGAAGAAGCCAAAAAAATTGTCATAGAAAATGAAAAGGCGGGCCTTGTAATGCAGCCTTTTAATTCGCAGAAGGTAGGAGGCATGTGCAGTTGCTGCGGAGATTGCTGCGGAATGCTCAGGTCCTTGAAAAAACAACCGGTTCCGTCTGCTGCTGTACAGAGCAATTATTTTGCACAGGTTGACGATGAAGAATGTTCAGGATGTGAAACCTGCGTCGACAGGTGCCAGATGGAAGCCATTGATATTATAGATGAAATCGCAAAAATTAATCTTGACAGGTGCATCGGCTGTGGTCTGTGTGTCACCACCTGTCCTGAAGAAGCCTTAAGTTTAATTAAAAAACCGGAAGACCTGCAATACCTGCCTCCTAAAACCGGTATGGAAACCTACATCAAGATTGCGCAAGAGCGTGGTAAGATATAATGGAGCGTCCCTCCAGGACTTGAGGAGCAGCCGCCTGCGGCGGATTTAAGGCCTAAAGCGTATCGCTCTTTAAGCGAAGCGCTCCTCAAACGTAGTGCTCTTCAAGTGAAACGCTCCTAAAGCGAGGCGCTCAATTACAATGTTAAATGGAAAAAAAGGAAACAGATAAATGAAAGATGAAAGAGGCGTTTATTATTATCCTAACCTTCAGAACAAAAAAGTTCGCATGTATGTGCAAAGAACTAAAGGAGAAATATCTTTCAGGCTCTTGAATTCTGATGATCCAGGACTCTGGGAAGAACATGGCTGGCTTCCTTACGAAGCGATTAAACAGGCGACTGCTCTGAAAAGGAATAAAGATTTCGATTCGAAACAGGTTTACGATATAAGCATGGCAAAAGTGCTCCTTGACGAAGAAGGATGAATATTACCCTTATAAATAATTTAAGGCTTTCTAATGTTCCGCCGAAACTTATGGCGATACTGACTGAAAGGCTGGAATTCCCTAATCCAAAATGGATAGAGAACGCCAGGATGAACCGGTGGAATAGAGGGACGCCCAAAACACTTAAGTTTTACGATAAAATAAGGGGGAATGGCCTGTGGATTCCACGAGGGTATATGCGGCAGCTTATACTACTTTGTAGACGTCATCAGATTAACTACCAGGTTGAAGATAAAAGACGAATCTTAAAAAAAATAAACTTTTCATTCACCGGCAGGCTTAAGCCCTTTCAGCAAAAGGCTGTTGACAGGATGCTGCCTAAAGAGTTCGGAACCTTGAGTTCTCCCACCGGTTCAGGGAAAACCATAATGGCTTTGCATATTATTTCAGAGCGCAATCAACCTGCCCTTATTGTGGTTCATACAAGAGAATTAGCTGTTCAATGGACTGAGAGAATTGAGACTTTTTTAAAAATTCCAGCCATAGAGGTGGGCTTTATTGGTGGAGGAAAAAAGAAAATAGGGGGAAAAATCACGGTTGCCCTGGTCCAGTCCCTTTATAAATGTGCTTCTGAAGTTTCGCAGCATATTGGAAATCTTGTTATCGACGAGTGCCATAGAGCTCCGAGTCGTACATTTACAGAAGCTGTAACAGAATTCGATTCAAAATATATGCTTGGTTTAAGTGCCACACCCTATAGAAGGGATAATCTTTCAAAACTTATATTCTGGCATCTAGGGGATGTTCACCACGAAGTTGATAAAAATCATCTTATTGAAACCGGCGATGTTCTGCCTGTCAGGGTAATTACACGGGAAACCGATTTTAAACCCTATTTTGATCCTGTCAATCATTACAGCAAAATGCTCCTGGAACTTACAATGAACGATAAAAGAAATCATCTTATAGCAGCAGATGTGGCAAAAGAAACGCAAAAGGAAAGGGGCGGCGTTTGTCTGGTGCTTTCCGACCGGAAAAAGCATTGTGAGACCCTTCAGTCCCTGCTTAGATACAAATATAAAATATCATCCGAACTGCTGACGGGAAGTTTAAGCGCAGGTCATCGGCAAAAAGTAATTGACCGATTAAATAAGGGAAGAGTTAAGGTTTTGATCGCTACAGGTCAGCTTATAGGAGAAGGTTTCGACTGCAAGGAGCTGTCAACACTATTTCTTGCAACACCGATACGATTCAGCGGAAGAGTTGTTCAATATCTTGGAAGAATACTACGTCCTGCACCGGGAAAAGAAAAGGCCCGGCTCTTTGATTATGTAGATATTAATGTTGATACATTAAAGAATGCGGCAAGGGCAAGGCAGAAGGTGTATAATGCCTGAAGCTGAGCGCTTTGCTCAATGAGCGCTTCGCTTTAGGCCTTGAATTCGCCGGCGGCGGATGCTCATAAAGGCCGAAGGCCGCTCGTTAAGTTCCGAAGGAACGCTCTTCAAAGCCCGCTTGCCAAGGCGAAGCCTGGAAGGGCTGCTCCTAATGTCCTTACCTTTTCTCTAATTCCTTCTTAATGGCTATTCCAATTTTTTCCAGCATATACGGCTTGTTCACATATGTGCCTGCGCCAAGTTTTTGAGCCTCTTTTACTCTGTCTGTTTCAGAAAATCCGCTTGTTATAATAGCCTTTTGTCCGGGGTGTGATTTAAGAATTCTTTTATATGTTTCAAGCCCATCAATTCCGGGTTCCATAATCATATCGAGTACCAGAAGATCTGAGGATCCGTTTTTCATGTAATCTACAGCTTCTTCACCACTGGCCACAGTTGTAACCGAATAACCAAGTTTTTTAAGCAAGCCTTTGGCTACGTATCTTTGTTCTTCCATATCATCAACAACCAGAATTGACTCTCCATTACCCATATAATCCTTAATGAATAAGATGGTTGTATCTTTTTCTATTTCCTGTCTTGTTACAGGAAAATAAAGGGTGAATATAGTTCCTTCTCCTTCGATACTTTCTACGTCTATATATCCCTTATGGTCTTTTACTGTTCCCCAAACAATAGCCATTCCAAGCCCGGTTCCGCTTCTCCCCATAATTTTTTTGGTATAAAAAGGTTCAAATATTCTTTCTAAATCCTCCGGGGATATACCTGTGCCGTTATCTGAGACTGTTAAAACAACATAGTCATCTTCTTCTACATCATCATAACTTCCTACAGGCATGTCTATATAGCGGTTTTGGGTTGATATAGTAATTCTTCCTCCTTCGGGCAATGCCTCAGCGGCATTTGAGACAAGATTCATAACGATTTTGGACAGGTGAACCGGAGATCCTGAAATTTCAAGCAAATTTGAATCAAAACAGCTTTTAACTTCAACATCCTGATGGTATGATTTTAGCTCATTATATTCCGGACTTTTAAAATATTCAGAAATTATTTCATTTAAATTTACCACTTTTGTGACAGCTACACCTCTTCTTGTCATGGTCAGCAAATCCTGGACTATGGTTGAAGCTTTTTCACCTGATTTTTGTATGGTCAGGATGGATTCTCTTAATGGGCTGTCTTCAGGAATGTCCATCAAGAGCAAATCCGGGTAGCTCACAAGACCTGAAAGGATATTATTAAGATCGTGGGCTATGCCTCCTGCAAGGGTTCCTATTGCTTCCATCTTTCGGGCGTGTAATAGTTTTCTTTCAGTCAGGATAAGTTCTTTTGTCTTTTTTTCCACTTTCTTTTCAAGAATTAAATTCTGGTTGAAAATTATTTTATATAACTGGGTGTTTTCCAGTGCATTTGCGGTATTCATTAAAATAATAGACAAGAGGGCATTAGAATAATCGGCAATAACAGGCTTTTTAGCCGGCAATAAGCCGACAAACATGCCGCGGATCCGGGTAGGTGTAGAAATTACATGCAATACGAATTGTCTTGTATTGTCTTTTGATGAAACTGTAATTCCTCTTCTTTCTCTAAGAGCCCATGTAAAAAAACCCTCGTCAATCATAAACTCTATTTCGTTTTTAACATAGCGTTCAAACTGATCGGGATCATATACAGCAGGGATAAAATCCGAATTATCCTCTTCATTAATACGATATAAAACGCATGTCTCAAATGGTATAATTTTTTTTATCCGCTTTTTAGTTGCCTGCAAAATTTGTTTTACATCTTTTTTCCCGTTTATGCTCTCTAAAAAGTCACCCATGGAAAGTGCCATTTCCAGAGCGTTCTGGACAAAACGCCTGTTTTTTTCCAGGTATGCTATGCGTTCTTCAAGTTTTTTTGCTTTTTATTTTCTTGGACGTTCATAGTACTTTCAGCTATTTAAAGAAACCTTCAATGGCATTAAACTGGTGTGTGGCCAGACGTATCACAGAATCAAAACAGCTCGGCGAAATGCCGAGGCTGTCAAAAGCCTTGTGGTCAAAATTTGGAACAAACCTTTCTCCACTGGTTCCAATTTCCAGGCTGTGAGCAATAATATCCGCCAGATGAACAATGGTCGCATGAGCCTGGTTATTCGCACCTGAAGGGTTGTGGTGATAGAATAAACTATTTTCTATGGAAAAGGGAATTTTCCATTTTTTTAATAAATCCCTGCCGATGTCTGTGTGTTTACAGCCAATACCTTTTTTTTCTTCCTGATGAAGAAGTTCTTTTGAACTTTCAGCTCTTATTAATATTTTTTTTGCCTGCTCAGGGTAATATTTATAAAGTACCAGTCTGCCTATATCGTGCAGGAGTCCTGATACAAACAACTGTTCTGTTTGAGTTATATTTTTATATGCACATAACACTCTCGAAATCATCGCGCATGCAAGACTGTGCTTTAAAAAAAGATGCATATCGATCATGTCTTCAGGAATATCTTTAAAAATAGAAATGGCGCTGATTCCCAGGGCAAGACCTGATATCTCCTGGGTGCCTATAAGTGTTACAACCCGTGAAATAGTGTCTATTTTGGTGGGAAAGGCGTAGACTGGTGAATTTACTATTTTCAGCAGGATTGCTGCCAGGCTGGGACTTTTACTAACTACCCGGGCAATGTCGTCGGCAGAGGCTAAAGGATTTGCAATAATTTCATTTAACTCAAAAACTGTGGAAGGAATCTCCGGAAGCTTAATTTCCTGGTAAGCGATATTATTACGCAAATCGCTCATTAGTTCTTCTTTTGAATCCTCTACAATATCAACCATCTTTTTCTTATCGGTTTTATAAATAACGTTCCGGCTCTTTGATAAAACAGAAAGCCGGAAAAGCTCTTGCATAGCAGGATGTTCAAGATCGACGTGGTGGAATAGATATTTTGTGTTTTCTTCTATTCTTTCCAGTAATTCCGGGTCGATTTCCTTTGTTGTTGTTTCTTCATAATTCGGCTCATTTGTGACTACCTTTACTTCAGTTATTCCCCACATTTTTAATATTCTTACATGCTTTGGTCGTATTTTCAGGTCTTTTGCTAAGAGAAGTCTTGTGTTCAGATCTCTTACATCTTCTGCCAGCACCATATTTTCTCTTAAACGGTCTACGTGAATTATACCCATTTTATACCTTAAGCATTATTGATGGCATCCGGCGATTATTTAAAGCCTTATTATGAGTTCATCATTATTGATGAATTTGTAAAAAATGTGATTACTCCACCTGTTTGAAAGTACGCAATTTTCATACCGAATAAGCTAACAGCACAACATCTTGATATTATACAAAATGATGAATTGGCAGGAAATATATTTTCAAAGTAATGTCAATTGACTAAACCAAACGTCAAGAAATTGTCGATTTTGAGTTTTTTTAAGGATTTGATATGAAATAAATGAAATAATTATTTTATATCGGATCATAAGCATCTGATCCTAAAGATCGAGTGAAAAAGAAGGGCTTTTTGGAAATGATAAAACAGGATATTACACAACAGACAGTCTTTTAATTATTCCTTTTGTTTCGCAAGCATTTTTATATGCTTTTCAGTAGTAAGCTTCATGGTATCATTTTTGATATGCTGAATCTTATTGACATCCCCTTTTTTTACAAAATGAATTTCAAGTGAGTGTTTCCCAATAATAATAATGTCGTTGTTATTTAAATTCTTTTTTGTAATCCTGATTTTATTAAGGTATGTTCCGTTTGTGCTATTCAAATCTTCAATATAATATTCTTCGTCTTGCTTCACAATCCTTGCATGCTGCTTTGAAACCGCCAGATTTTCAATGGCGATATCATTTGCTGCATTTCTGCCGATAATAATTTCATTTTTGTCGAATTCAATTGTTTTAAGAATTTTTTCATTAAACTTTAATAATATTGTCAGCATGGAGCACCTCCTGATGTATGCCGATTATTTTAACCCAATCTTTATAGAATTGTCAATCCAAACCGTTTAATTGGCAGGATAAAAGCATTTAGAAAAAAATCAGTTTAAAAAGGAGGCAGTTGCAAGATGCTTCCCTCTTACAACGGGATTCGAGATAAAGGAACACGAAAATTTTAACCAATTGAATATATTGAGCATTTCGAGGATTAAAATTTGATCCTGTCGAATCGAAGCGTAGATCCCGCTCATCGGGGACGCAGATATCAAACAGATAAGTGCAAACTTCGCAAGGAGACGTTTTGAAATTGCCTCAAAATAATAAAAAAAATGCGGTTGGTTATGGCGGGCGTTTCAGACCCCCTCCTGCCCGGGGCTAAAAGGACCCAGGGCTGGAAAGGGTGTTTCCGAACATATATGGATTTACTTTGTGCGGGTAAGAATAATTTCTATTCTTCGATTCTGGCTGCGGCCTTCTTCATCATCATTAGACGCCACAGGTTTAAAATAACTGTAGCCGATGGCTGACAGCCTCTCAGGCTCTATACCCCCTTTTTCCTGTAGGAACCGAACAACCGTTGAAGATCTGGAGGTTGATAATTCCCAGTTGCTGGGAAACTTACTTTTAAGCGCCTGTCCCACACCGACATTATCAGTGTGCCCTTCAACCAGTATATTATGATTTCTATCTTCCTGGATTGACTCAGCAAAAGAAAGAAGAATCTCTTTCCCCTTTTCGTTTATTCTTGTGCTACCTGAATTAAAAAGTATCTTATCAATAAAAGTTAATTTCA
>JASJGP010000348.1:0-2912 GCA_033791485.1 Desulfobacterales bacterium
CGGGCACGTTTTATAAGACCGAACTCAAACATTTTAGGCGTCATGACCAGCATGCTGTAGTCGACAATTTTTTTCCTTAACTCTGAAGTATCAACATGGGATTCAAACAAAACCAGTCCCGATGCGATTTTAAGCACTGAATTTGGGGTGATTGTGTTGTGAATAGCCTTTATTTGCAAAGCAGTAGTAAATGTATCAGTCTCAACTTTAATAATTGGCACAAGATCATCCATCCCCTTAAGAAGATTGCGCAGAATCTTATCGGGTTTCAAATAACCTGTGAGAACCATGCCACCGATATTGGGCATATTGGACGACCGATACGCAGCGAGCATGCCGAGAATAATATCGATCCTGTCAATCGACGTAATGATGAGATTATCATTTGCAAGTCTTGGTAATAAATTTCTCAAATTCATTGCGGCAATAACAAAACGGGACACCGGTCTGTTGAGCTGCTCTTTGCCATAGATAATTTTTGCATCAAGCGCTTTGACAATCTCTGCCATTGTCGGTCGATCAAGTGTCTCTTCGAAAGGAATTGAATAGATATGTTCTATCTTCTGTTGGAGTTGTTCTCTCAGCGACTGTAACATTTCCTGCTGCAGGGGAGTTGGAGTTCTATTGACAATGATCGACAGTATATTTGACCCCTTTTCCTCGAAAGACTCGATGGCAAACCGACACGACTTGACCACTCCCTCAATAGATCCCTCATGAGCATTGGCAATCATCAGAACCGGACAACCAAGATTGTTGGCAATTTCTACATTGAGTTCAAATTCAAACGCTGACGAATCACTCTGAAAATCTGTCCCCAGACAGAGAACGAAATCATATTCGTTTTCAAGAGCTTTATAGCTTTCCAGTACGCCTTCGAGAAGCTTGTCATACTGTTTGTCAGCGACAAGTGTCCTCGCTTCTTCAAACGTGTATGCATACATCTGGCGGTAAGGGATATCAAGATTGTAGTAGGATGATATCAAATGAATAATATCATCCTTTCCATCCACATCATGTTTCATGTTCACTATCGGTCGAAAAACAGCAACCCGCCCCAAGTTTCGAACAAGAAATTCCATAACTCCCAAAGCAACCGATGATATGCCGCTTTTGGGTTCTAACGCTGTGATATAAAGATTTTTCGACATTATATTTTTCCTCTGAGTCAGGCAAGATATTCATTTCCACCACAGACCAAACCGCTCCTTTCCCGCCTGCCATCTGCAGACCGAGCCATTTCACTCTGGCCCCATGGACGAATGGAATTGTGAATTCCACATGAAAAACCCTGTCACATTGTTTTTTGACGACAGCCACGATGGTACACCAATTATGAAAATCCAGCCACAAAATAATTCAACCTGTGCGGGTACGGGAGCCCAAATTTTGTGGATTGTTTGGGTTATACTTTCAGAATAAATTTAGCAAATTCTTGACACAAACTTACAGAAGAGGTTTATTTTGTCCAAGAAGCGATTTCACATCTCTTTCCAAATTATCGTACGCTTGCAACTATTTTCCTGCATATTTTATTTCGAGGAAATCCTTCGCCGGAGCATCTTTTTTTTGAGGAGCCATAATGAAAATACATTTCTATAAATCAGCCATCTGACCCAGATGTATGTTCGTTGGACACGAGCTTAAAAACCTGGAAAAAAAGTACCCAGAACTCGAACTGGCTTCAATCGAGCTGACCTTTGATTATAAACTCGCCTGGAGTGAGGGAATTCGGATGTTCCCTGCATTAAAGATTGAAAATGATATTCTTTCTGGGGTTTTTCTCACCCGGAAAGCTATCCGAAAATTCGTTGAGGATCATTTGCATCAGTAAATTAGACAGGAAAAATTAATTGAATCATTGTATGTGATGAATATGTTAATTACCTATTTAAAAGAGCCAGATGAACTTCCTGAAAGATCCGGTCTGCGATATGGATGTCGGCAAGGATAGTCCCTATTATACAGAAAATGGAGGAGAAAAAATCTATTTCTGCAGTGAAAAGTGAAAACTGTTTGACAAAATTTCAGAAAAATTCCTCGGCTTACAGTCCAAAACATGAACAACTTACAAAGCATAGAAGGAATAATGGAGCAGATAAAGATGCTGTAAGATTGATTATATCATTTGGAGCTGGAGTATCTGAACCTGATGAATTTTTAAAAAAATCTAAATCCAGAAGTAACGGTTCGAGAAAGGCGCTGAGAAAAGAATCAACAAAGACCGCCATGAAAGCTGAAATTGAGATAATCGCAATAAGCTCTATGTGAATAGAATTGAAAAAGAGATAGTACGATAGTGTGGACATTATTATAGTCCCTGCAAAAGCAAAAATTGTCCCGAGGAGAGAGATTCCACCAGAACTTCCTGCTTTTTTAATACTGAAATCGAAGAGAGATAAACATCTTTTACTGAATACCGGACCAAGTTCACTTGCCCATGTATCTGCTGTAACAGTTGCTATAAGGACAATATATAGATATATGAAAGTATCGTTTTTTGTAATTATGTACGCAGCAGAAGAGATTACAGCGAAAAATATATTAGCAAAAACCTGCCATATGTTTCTTCTATTGGATTTACGTGATTTATGATTAACAATTCCGTTAATTCTGGTAAAAATTACTGATGATAAAAAGAATATAAGTACGGGAATAATCCATGAAGTTCCCGGAAGGGCAAACAGATAGATTCCGAGAAGATAAGCCGCGATGCTTCCGTACAGAGTCAGTATATTTTTTTTGAAAAGTATAATCGATCCTGAAGCTATCAATATTATAAGTATAATCAGAAATGGCGAATTCAAAGAAGATTCATCTGTAAATAGAAGGAAAAGTGAGGCGCCGACCGTTATTGAATAGTTATCAGATCCTTTGATTGATATTAGTTCCAGATTGACTGCCACAATTAC
>JASJGP010000349.1:0-6665 GCA_033791485.1 Desulfobacterales bacterium
AAAAATCTCCCCGCCCCATATGGCGCCATCCGTTCCATAACCTGTGCCGTCAAATGAAAGCCCGATCACATCTCCATTAAGCTTATTTTCCGCCATACAACTTACAATATGGGCATGGTGATGCTGAACCCGGACTTTTTCTATCTTGTCCTGCTCCATTGCATACCGGGTACTAAGGTAATCAGGATGAAGATCACAGGCAATAATTTCAGGGCTTATGTCGAGTATCCGCTTCATATGCCCGATGGTACGCTGAAAAAACTCATATGTTGCAAGATTTTCAAGGTCTCCGATATGCTGACTTAAAAAAGCTCTGTTCTCCTTTGTAAGACAGATTGTATTTTTAAGCTCTGCGCCGCAGGCAAGAATCGGCGGAACCTTTTTTTTCAGAAAAACAGGCGTTGGAATATATCCCCTGGAGCGACGTATAAACCGCACTGCACCTGCTGATCTTCTTATAATTGAATCATCGCTTCTAAGATAAATATCCCTGTTATGAACCAGGAAATAATCAGCGATCCCTGAAAGCCGTCTGAATGCATCGTCGTTGTCAATGGCTATCGGCTCTTCACTCATGTTTCCGCTGGTCATTACCAACGCGGTAAAATTCTGCCCGGTTACATCCGGACTTAAAAGAAGATAGTGGAGCGGAGTATAGGGGAGCATTGCACCGAAATACCTGTTTCCCGGTGCAACTGCATCAGCCAGGGGTTTAAAATCAGGTGTCCCGGGCTGCTTTTTTTTCAAGATAACAATAGGGCGCTGGATTGATGTAAGAAGAGCCTGTTCTTCCGGCTGTATTTGTGCAAACCTTCGGATATGCTCTATATCAGCAGACATAAGGGCCAGGGGTTTCTCCTCCCTGTGCTTTCGTTTTCTCAAAAGAGTAACCGCATCACTATTTTCCGCATCTGCTGCAAGGTGATAGCCGCCCAGACCCTTTATGGCAAGAATAAATCCCTGCTTTAAAAGAGCTGCGGTTTTTTTAATCAGCTTTTCTGTCTTTATTTCCCTGCGATTATTATCATATAAAGTCACATGGGGTCCACAAACATCACAGGCATTGGGCTGGGCGTGAAACCTTCTGTTTTCCGGATCATCATATTCGGTCTGGCATCTTTTGCACATTTTAAAATGCTTCATAGAAGTTTTCGGCCGGTCATAGGGAATATCATCAATAATGGTATAACGAGGACCGCAGTTTGTGCAGTTAATGAATGGATATTGGTAACGCCGGTCAGCCGGGTCAAAAAGTTCCCTGAGACAATCATCACAAACAGATACATCCGGTGATATAAGGGCTGATTTACCAGTGGAATTTTTACTTTTTGCAATGGTAAATCCATTAGTATTTTTTACAGCTTCTGGATGAACAGAAATCTTAGTGATGCAGGACAAAGGCGGGTTCTTTTGGGCGAGATCTCGAGAAAATGACTCAATATTACTTAAGGCGCCCTCTACATAAATGGTCACACCTGATGATGTGTTGGCAACATCTCCTTTTAAATGATACTTTTTTGCCAGTTGATAGACAAAGGGTCTAAAGCCTACCCCCTGCACAATGCCGCTTGCTTCCAGCCTTCTGGCAACATAATCTTCGGCCATGGTCAATCGCTGTCAATCCCCTTTTCTCTCTCATCTACCAAAGCCGCCGCCTCCTTAAGGAGATTCAGTGTTTCCATTGCAGCCTTTTCATCAATCTTATGCAGGGCAAAGCCGGCATGAACTATTACATAATCACCAACTCCGGCATCTTCAACAAGGAGCAAACTTGCCGTTCTTTTTACACCGTCGACATCTATGGTTCCGATGCCGTTTTCAATTTTTGTAATTTTAGATGGGACTGCAAGGCACATTTTTAATAGCTCCTTTTTTATAAGATACACCGAGACGATCGAGCTCTGAGAGAACCATATCAATCACTGGATCAACTTTTTTCTGTATTGCCGGCGTTAATTCAATGCTGAGCTTCTCAATATCCTCAGGCTCAACACCGACTATTACAGTTTCCGGAACTTTGTCCAGCGCCTGGCACAGGGTTAATGCTTCGAGAAAATCTACCTGGTGAAGAGAGTTTTTTGCCCTGATACGCTCGGGAATTGCATCCCCTTCCAGTCGATACAGATCTCCTGTATTTCCTTTATTCCTGATGGCATCAACAACGATCAGATGATCCGGCTGCGATATAACACCTAAAAGAAAGACTCCCAAAACCCCGCCGTCAACAATAGTCACATTGTCAGGAAACGTATAATTTTTCTGGATTTTTTCTATAACCCGCACACCGAATCCTTCATCGGAAAAAAGAATACAGCCTACGCCTAAAATCATGATTTTTTGTGAGTTCATTTTTTTACCACGAATTTTTAACTGGTTGCTGGTTACTTGTTGCTCGTTTCTGGTTAAAAAACAAGTAACCGGTAACGAGCAACCAGCAACCAGTACGGAAGGCAAAACAAAAAAGAAAGGCCGATATAGAAATTCCCCTCAGCCTCCCTGCATAAGGAGGCTGAAAGGAAAAGTTTTTTTTAACACACTCTAACCTTATAGACCTCGTTGGAATCAGGATCTATAATGTGGACACCGCATGCGATACATGGATCAAAGGAGTGAACTGTTCGCAGAACCTCAAGAGGCTTTTTAGGATCTGCAATCGGAGTACCGATAAGTGCCTCTTCCACAGGACTTAGCTTCCCTTTTTCGCACCGCGGTCCCAGATTCCATGTTGAGGGTACCACGTACTGGTAGTTTTTGATCTTTTTATTTTCAATCTCAATCCAGTGACCCAGCGATCCTCTGGGAACGTCATTCAGACCATAGCCCCGTCCGCTGCTCGGCATGGTCCAGGGCTGATATGTCTTGGTATCGCCGCTTTTAAGGTTTTCCACCAACTCCATGACCCAGCCTTCCATGGAATTGCCTATAGCAACGGTTTCGATGCATCGGGCCGCTGTCCGGCCAAGGGTTGAGAACAGTGCCGTGAGCGGAAT
Source organism: Desulfobacterales bacterium (assembly GCA_033791485.1). Lineage (GTDB taxonomy): Bacteria > Desulfobacterota > Desulfobacteria > Desulfobacterales > JAUWMJ01 > JAUWMJ01. The sequence goes on from JASJGP010000349.1 coordinate 2,991, forward strand.
CCCCAGCTGTTTGGCAACGCTGTCAACGATCGGTTTGATATCTTTGTGGCCATAACCGTACGCCACCAGCACGCGCGTGAGCGGCCCTACTTCGCAGGGCTCTCCTTCATAGCGCGGTGCTTTAAACCAGGAGTATTTGCCTTTGCCTGGCCGGTATTTCGGGTCTTCTTTCAGTGGTTTCGTTTCGCCTTGAAAGGGGTGTTTGGCGCTGCCTTTTTCATACCACGCGCGGGTGACGTCTTCGGTAACCCCTTTCTGATCAGCCATTTTCACACCGCCCAGGTTCCGATTCTTTATGAAACCTCGCGGCATGTAAAGGCTATCCGGCTCATTCTCGCTCATAGGGAAGTCACCCCAGGCCAGAAAATTGGTGGTACCACCGATGGCGCCCCACTCTTTATAAAAGGAAGCGACCGCCAGCACATCGGGAAGATAAACATTGTTAATGAATTCCTGGGTTTCCTTGTTAATGTATAGAAATTCTGCAATGCGATCGGGGGTCAGATCCTTTACCGATGTGATTCCGCCCACCACCAGGGATTGCGGGTGGGGATTTTTTGCGCCGAATATGGCGTGCATTCTTGCCGTTCGAGCCTGAAGGCGAAGTGCTTCAATGTAGTGCGCCGACGCCATAAGGTTCGCTTCGGGCGGAAGCTTGTAAGCCGGATGCCCCCAGTAGGCATTGCTAAAAGGACCCAGCTGGCCGCTGTCGACAAAGGTCTGTATCCGTTGCTGAACATTTTTATAGTAAACTGCACCGCCCTTTGCTCCGCTACCGATATTATCTGCAAGCGTGGCGGTCTTTTTGGGATCTGCTGACAGTGCGCTTACAATATCCACCCAGTCCAATGCATGCAGATGATAAAAATGAACCATATGATCATGTTGGAATTGTGCACCGTGCAAAAGGTTTCTGATCAGGCGGGCATTCTTTGGAATTTTGACGCCGACTGCATCTTCGACTGCCCTCACCGAGGACAGAGCATGTGTGTAAGTTCAGACGCCGCAGGAGCGCTGGACAAAATGGTGAGCATCCCTGGGGTCTCGTCCCTGAAGGATAAGTTCAATCCCTCTGAACATCTGCCCTGAGCTCCAGGCGTTTACAACCTTACCACCTGCGACTTCTACCTCAATGCGAAGGTGGCCTTCTATTCTTGTAATTGGATCTATCGTTATTCTCTTACCCATATTATCTCCTCCCTTTTTTTCTTAAAAAGGATTATTGTTGGATTTTATCTACCTCTTGCTACATTTCCTCATAAAACGGGCTCATCTTGTCCCAGAAATTCGGTTCGCTGCATCCTATGCACGGATGACCCGCTTCAACCGGCCAGCTCGTACCGTCATTGAATTTTACAATCGGACAGTTGTTATAGGTCTCCGGCCCTCTGCAACCCATTTTGTACAGGCAGTAACCCATGGCCGCCTCTTCCGAGCCGAACTCTTCAACAAATTCATCGTTTTCAAAATGGGATCTTCTCGGACACTGATCATGAATGGTTTTTCCATAGGCAAAAAGCGGCCTGCCAAGATCGTCCAGAGCAGGAAGTTTGCCAAGGAGGAGATAGTTTACTATGGTTCCCACAAAATTAACCGGGTTGGGTGGACAGCCCGGTAGGTTAAGGGTTTTGATGCCCAAGGCCTCACCTACCCCCTTATACCCTCCGGGGTTCGGTTTTGCAGCCTGAACGCCTCCATAACTGGAACATGAACCGATGCAGATGGTAGCCAGAGCCTTTGGAACAACGTCCTTTGCAATATCCAGAAACGATCGACCTCCGACCTTTCCGTAACCGCCATTATATTTGGTGCCAACTGCTCCCTCAACAACACAGATGAACTTTCCGTTGTATTTTTTAATTGCTGAATGAAGCTGATCCTCAGCCTGTTGCCCTGCCGCCGCCATAATGGTCTCATGGTACTCCACGGAAAGAATCTCCAGCACAAGCTCATCAATATAAGGGTAAATACTTCTTAATAATGCTTCCGAGCACCCTGTGCATTCGGCAAAATGCAGCCAGATAACCGGTGGGCGCTGCTTTGGTGCTGCAAAAACTTCCGCTACTCTCGGGACAAAGGATGATGAAAGCCCCATTGTTGCTGTGAGGAAGGTACAGAACTTCATAAAGTTTCTTCGCGAAACCCCTTTTTTTTCCAACCTCTCGTAAAATTGTTTTTCCTTTTCCATTGGCACCTCCATGATGCTGTTAAGGGTTCATAAACCTCCAAACAAACACAATAAGGCGGGGAATCTTGTCTTTACGACCAGCTATTTTCCGGCCCTCATAGCTGTATAGCTTCCCTGCCTTAAAAAATAGAGTTTAAATATCAGGTTTTTTATTCTTTTACGGAAACGTTGTAGCTAATGGGAATGAATCATTTCTATTGTGAAATAATGAATAAGTCAAGCAATAAAACAGCTATGAATCTTCTTTAACAACAGTACTACCTTTATCCTTTGCAATTTTAATAGAATTTTTTTTATCTTTTTTCGTATTTTTTTTCTCCAACTTTTTCTCAAGATCATCACCAATCAATTCATCTATATCATCAGCAATACTCTCTATTTCACCGATGTTTTCTGAAGGCGACTGCTCTTTGATCAACAAATCGATGTCATTAAAGGAAAGCTCAATTGATTGACTGTCTTTTGAACCAAATATATCGATAACCGCCTGCGCTATTTTCTCGGCATAAACGCCCGGAGGATACATATTATTTGTCCTTAATTCAGCAATAAGCGTTTCCTTTCCTTGTAAAATCGCAGATTTAATAATTTTATTATCATATTCTTCTTCACAAAGAAGAGATAACTTTTCTTTATCCAGTTCTGCAAACTCTTTGATGATCAGTTTTTTTTGATCATTTTCTTTTGAAATCAGAAATTTTTGTTTCATTCTTTCATCCTTTTTTATTAATAATTTGTCTATGCGATTTTTGGCGATGCCAGCTTCATTTTCCTTTTGTTTGAAATCATATAAAGATGTTGATGTCAACAGGCAAAAGATTTTGTTTATTTTTTAGCTCTCTGAAATAGAAAAATTCCCGGTAAGAAAGATATTGACCTGTTGTTTGTGAAATGCTAAAAATGTCAGTTCAGACTAAGGAGGGATGGCTGAGTGGTCGAAAGCGGCGGTCTTGAAAACCGTTGAGTGTCACAGCTCCGTGGGTTCGAATCCTACTCCCTCCGCCAAGAAAATCAATGAAATTGATTTTTACCTGTAGCCAATAGTATATTGATTCAATCAAGGAGAGATGGCCGAGCTGGCTGAAGGCGCTCGCCTGCTAAGCGAGTGTGGGGTGAAAATTCCACCGAGGGTTCGAATCCCTCTCTCTCCGCCATTAAAAGCACAAAAGCACGAAAAATAAATTTTGTGCTTTGGTGATTAATATTTTTTACTTCTCGATGACCATCATCTCAATCGCATCCACCGGACATTCAACCGCACAGAAACCACAAGCGATACATGTCCTTTCATTTTCAAGAATGGGATAACCCCGGATATCTTTATTATCTTTTGTATAAGAAAGTTTAAGACAATTTACAGGACAGGCTTCAATGCAGATAGTACAGGACATGCATTTTTCTCTGTTTATTACCGGCTTTTCCCAGCGCGATCTGAATCTGATCCTTTTGCAGGTGTTATTCAAAAAATCTTTCACGGATTCCTGGGG